>JANLQY010000087.1:0-16276 GCA_031368105.1 Chitinophagaceae bacterium | reverse complement strand
CTTCGATAAAAGATATTTTGGGTGTATGGAATAATAAGGAATAAGGAATGAAAAATAAGGAATAAGAAAATTGAGAGAGTCTGCAACAGCATACTCCCAACGAGAAACGATCAACAAACAACGAGAAACAAGAAACGCTCCTGAGGCAACTAATTTCTAAAATGCTTTCTTCAAAATAGCCAACGTGAGCCTGCTGATACAAATTAATTTATCCGCCTCATCATAAATTTTAATGTCCCACACATGTGTGGTGCCGCCAAGATGCAATGGCCTGGCTGTGCCTATCACATAACCACTTCTTGCACTGCGGATGTGGTTGGCATTTATTTCAAGCCCCACACAAATAAATTTATTAGGATCCAGTACCAGCTGAGAAGCCACACTGCCAATGGTTTCGGCCAATGCACAACTGGCGCCGCCATGCAATAACCCATACGGTTGTTTGGTACGCTGATCAACAGGCATTTTTATTTTTACAAAATCACTCCCCAGTTCCATCCACTCCATGCCTAAAAATTCAGCCATGGTGCCGGGTTCTATCGCACCCAGATCAGATAATTTCAAAGATTTGTTAAACCAGATTGACATAAAAATACTTTTAAAGGTTATTTATTTTTGCAATGGAATCGTTTACAATTTTCGGTAAAAATTGTGATACATCTCCCCCATTTTTCAGCACATCCCTCACCAGGGTAGATGCCACGGAAGTGTATTGCGGCAGACAAGTTAAGAAGATCGTTTCAATATGCCCGTCAATACTTCTGTTCATATCTGCAATCGCTTTTTCATATTCAAAATCATTGACGTATCGAATGCCTCTTACAATAAAATTGGCACCCACTTCCTTACAACAAGTTACTGTTAATCCTTCATATACTACTGCTTCTACTTTAGGCTCGTTGGCATAAATTTCTTTTATCCACTGCAACCGCAGCTCTTCTTTAAACATCGGAATTTTATTGGCATTCCTTCCTATTCCAATCACCACTTTATCAAACAGCGGCATGGCCCTGTTGATAATATCAATATGCCCCATGGTTAGCGGATCGAAAGTGCCGGGGAATAAACAGATACGGCTCATGGCAGAATTGTTTAAAGGTTTATTATTTAATAATTGAGAACTCTATCATTACCACACTTTACTTATTACTTATTACTTATTCCCAGCCAATAAATACAACACTGCCATCCTTACTGCTACACCATTTTCCACCTGCTGCAAAATGATGGACTGCTTACTGTCGGCCACATCGCTGTCAATCTCCACTCCCCTGTTGATGGGGCCCGGATGCATAATTACAATTTCTTTTTTCAAACCATCCAGTAATTTTTTACTTACCCCGTACGCTAAATTATATTCTCTTAAGGATGAAAACAATACCTGGTTCTGCCGCTCCAGCTGAATGCGTAACACATTTGCCACATCGCACCACTCCAGTGCTTTTTGCAGGTTGTATTCAACTTTTACATCCAGTGCTTCTTCAATGTATTTTGGTATCAGCGTTGGTGGGCCGGCCACCATTACTTCTGCACCCATTTTTTTCAACAAATAAATATTGCTCAATGCCACCCTGGAGTGCATGATATCACCAACCAGCACAATTTTTTTCCCTTCAAGACTACCCAGTTTTTCTTTGATGGAAAACGCATCCAGCAATGCCTGCGTGGGATGTTCGTTGATGCCATCTCCGGCATTTACAATAGCTGCGGGAATGTGTTTGGCTAAAAAATGCGGTGCTCCGCTGGCACTGTGCCGCATCACCACCATATCCACTTTCATGCTCAGGATATTGTTTACTGTATCCAGCAATGTTTCGCCTTTGGATACAGAAGAACCGGAGGCTGCAAAATTGATGGTATCGGCTCCCAGCCTTTTTTCTGCCAGTTCAAATGAGATCCTTGTACGGGTGCTGTTTTCGTAAAATAAATTCACAATGGTAACATCCCGTAAGGAAGGAACTTTTTTAACCGGCCGTTGTAAAACTTCTTTGAATTGTGCTGCCGTAGAAAGAATAAGGGAAATATCTTCCGGCAAGAGATCTTTAATGCCTAATAAATGTTTGGTAGATAGTTGCATTAAAAAGCAAAGCTATAGGTTATAATTTAATTTTAGTACAAAATCACTTGTTCTTTATCCCACTCCACTTTTACTTTTTGTGAATTTAGGGTGTCGATGGCTTTGCCAAAGTAATCGGGTTGAATGGGTAACTCCCGGTTGAACCTTCTGTCCACCAGCACACAGAGTTCTATTTTTTTCGGCCTGCCAAAATCCTGCAAGGCATCCAATGCAGCCCGGATAGTACGTCCAGTGTACAATACATCATCAATCAGTATTACTTTTCTTCCTTCTACAGAAAAAGGAATATCTGTTTTGTTGGCTTTATGTATTTCGCTTCTTACATCATCCCGGTAAAAAGTAATATCGAGTACGCCGTATTGTATTTTTTCTTCGGGAAAAAGCTGCTGGATATTTTCTACAATTAATTTACTTACCTGCACCCCTCTTGGCTGCAGGCCAATAAAGACCACCTCCTTTAAATTGCTGTGGTTCTCCACCAGCTGACTGGCCAGCCGCTGAAGAATTAAATGTAATTGTTGTTTTTCAAGAATTATTTTCAAAACAAAATGATTAGGGGATAAAAATAAAACAATCCTTTATCGCAACCTAAAATAGTAAAAATTAAAAAAGGCCCCGAAGAGCCCTTTTAATTTTTTGAATAAAACGGTTATGCTACCGTGTTTTTAAATATCTTATTTAAACTGATAAAATACACCAACCTGAATAACCGAGTTTTTAAGACTACTCGTGGTAGCTTTTGTAATATCTGTAAGCCCCAAGTTATACCTTGCATCAAAACCAAATTTTGATTTTGTAATGTAACCGATACCAAAGACCCATGCAAGATCTGCTGTTTTAAAATCACTTTTTGCATCCGTTGTAATGCTTCCGGTTTTTGTTTTAGCACTCAGCAATACACCAACCTGTGGACCTGTTTCAAATCTAAAACCACTTTCTGTCATCAACTGAAACAACACCGGCAGGTTTATGTAAGCAAGGTTCACCCTGAAATCTGTATTAGCGCTGGTAAACTTTGTTCCCTGCATGGAGAACACCAATTCAGGCTGTATTGCAAATGACTTTGTAATGTGAATGTGATCCAGGATTCCGATATTGACTGATGGTTTAAATTTATAGTCAGAACCATTTTCGTTGGTGAATTTTGCCATGTTCAATCCTCCTTTAATTCCAAAATCGGAATGCTGTGCTGTTGCTGCTTTTGTTATTGCCATCAATAACGTTAATCCAATTAATACTTTTCTCATGTTTTTTATATTTGTTTCCTATACCAAGCCAAAAGGGGTGCCAGTTGAATTCCAGTTGAATTTTTGACAATGATTACCTAAATGTGTAGATATTTTTCCCCAATAAAAAAAAGGCCGTGTAAAAACGACCTTACTAAAATACCATATTATGAATGTGATTAATTATTCTTCACCTAAAAACGGATACCGGTAATCTGTAACCGGTGTCAGTGTTTCTTTAATTGTTCTTGCACTCAACCAGCGATAGAGATTTAAAATAGAACCAGCTTTGTCATTAGTACCGCTGGCCCTGGCACCGCCAAATGGCTGCTGGCCAACTACTGCACCGGTAGGTTTGTCATTGATGTAAAAATTACCGGCACTGTTACGAAGCTTGCTGGTGGCCAGTTCCACTGCATAACGGTCTTGTGCAATCACTGCACCTGTGAGTGCATACGGCGAAGTACTGTCCACCAATTTCAGTGCATCTTCAAATTTATTTTCATCATACACATACAGGGTAAGTACCGGCCCAAACAATTCTTCACACATCGTTACATATTTAGGATCGGTGGTTTCTATTACCGTTGGCTGAATAAAATAGCCATTCGTTTTATCACAACCACCTCCCACAATTACTTTAGCATTGCTGCCTTTTTTACGGGCTCCTTTTATGTAGCTTTCGAGTTTATCAAAACTCTTTTCGTCAATCACTGCATTTACAAAATTGGTAAAGTCTTCCACTGTACCCATCTTCATACTTTTCAATTCTGCCACCAGTTTCTTTTTCACTTCTGCATACAGGTTAGATGGAATATAAGCCCTGGAAGCTGCCGAACATTTTTGTCCCTGGTATTCAAAAGCACCCCTTGCCAATGCAGCCACCACCACATCAGGATTGGCGCTCTTGTGTGCAATCACAAAATCTTTACCACCCGTCTCTCCTACAATCCGTGGATAGGATTTATACATACTCGTATTGGCACCAATGGTCTTCCACATAAAATTGAATACACCCGTACTGCCGGTAAAGTGTACCCCGGCAAAATCAGGATGGTTAAAACATATTTCACCCAGAGTAGGGCCATCTACAAAAAGCAAATTGATCACCCCATCCGGCAGGCCGGCTTCTTTTAAAATACGCATGAAGAGTTGAGCACTGTACACCTGTGTGTGGGCACATTTCCATATCACCACATTGCCACACATGGCAGCACTGGTAGGCAGGTTGCCGCCAATGGCAGTAAAATTAAAAGGAGAAATTGCCAGCACAAATCCTTCCAGCGGACGGTACTCCACCCGGTTGTGCATTCCTGCACCACTGATGGGCTGCTGCCGGTAAATATCACTGAGGAAATGAACATTAAAACGAAGGAAATCTATCAACTCACAGGCAGCATCAATCTCTGCCTGGTAGCAGTTCTTGCTTTGTCCCAGCATGGTGGTTGCCACAATGTGCGGCCTGTATTTGGTAGCTAATAAATCAGCAGCTTTTAAGAAAATAGCCGCCCTGTTTTCCCAACTGGTATTGGCCCATTTTTCTTTTGCCCTTAATGCAGCATTCACCGCTTTTTTTACATGGCTGGCATCGCCTTCATGAAAATAACCCAGCACATGCTTGTGTTCATGCGGTGGGTTGATCGCCACTTTTTTACCGGTTCTCACTTCATCACTTCCGATGTACATGGGTACATCAATGGCTTTGCTTTTCAGTTCTGCCAAAGTCTCTTTTAGTCTTTTCTTTTCGACACTGCCGGGGGCATAGTTTAGTACCGGTTCATTGACTGGTAATGGATAGTTGAAATAGCCGAGGTTCATAAAAATGATTTGGTGATTTGATGATTTGGTGATTTGGTAATTGAATACATTTTAGACAATCGCTTTTGATTTTGATGAGGCAATTATTTTTGATAATACCCTTGTGATAGGTTCACAATCTTTTATCAGTTCTTCGCAATTATCATACCCTTCAGATGCTTTGCAAAGCAACAACCAATATATTGTTTCATCAGCTTCCTTTGCCGCAATTTTCATTTTGCGAATGAAATCAACTTTACTTTCGCCATTCTGGGCTTCTCTTACATTGGCACCAACAGAAGTACCCGATTTCAGCAGTTGCTTTGCAATTACATATTTATGGTTTCCTTCTAACGATTCGGCATATTTAATAATCTTCAATGCAAAATCAAATGTCAACTGCACAATGAGATTTGGCGGTTTGTTAGATTGCATAAAAGTGATTTGGTAATTTGAAGATTTGGTAATGAAAAGCTCTTCCTAAAGTTAAACAATTTAATAATTAACAGCAATCATCAAATCACCTAATTATCAAATCTTCAAATTAACTACTCATCTCCTTCTCACTCATCAAGTATGCCTTTATAAATCCATCCAACTCTCCATCCATCACCGGCCCTACATTGCCCACTTCAAAATCGGTGCGGTGGTCTTTTATCATTTTGTACGGATGAAAAACATAACTCCGTATTTGGCTTCCCCACTCTATCTTTTTCTTTTTGCTGTTGGTGACGTCTCTCAATTCGTTGCGTTTTTGTATCTCTATTTCATACAGGCGGCTCTTCAGCATTTGCATGGCCAGCTCCCGGTTGCCAAGCTGGCTCCGGTCTTGCTGGCACACCACCACAATGCCGGTAGGGATATGCGTTAGCTGCACTTTGGTTTCTACCTTATTTACGTTTTGCCCGCCGGCACCGCCACTTCGGGAGGTTTCCATTTTCACATCCGCAGGGTTTATTTCAATCGTGATAGTATCATCCACCAAGGGATATACATAGATGCTGGCAAAAGAAGTATGCCGCCTTGCATTGCTGTCGAAAGGAGAAATACGAACAAGGCGGTGTACCCCACTTTCAGCTTTTAAAAAGCCATACGCAAAAGGCCCTTCAAATTCAAAAGTGCAGGTTTTAATACCGGCACCATCGCCATCCTGCCAGTCGAGTTCGGTTATTTTCCAGCCCTGCTTTTCGCCATACATGCGGTACATGCGGCTCAGTATCTGTGCCCAATCCTGGCTTTCGGTGCCGCCTGCCCCAGAGTTAATTTGTAATACTGCCGGCAGTTCATCTTCCAGCTGGTTGAGGGTGCTTTTAAATTCAGTGTCTTCCACCATTTGCATGGCTTTTTCGTAGGCCTCTTTGGTTTCCTCTTCGGAAGCATCGCCTGCTTTCCAAAATTCAAACAGCACGGCAAAGTCTTCTACCGCCTGGTCGGTGGCATCAAACAGGCTTACCCAGTACTCGTTGTTTTTGATTTCTTTTAAGATGGAAGTGGCCCGGGCATTATCATCCCAAAAGCCTTCACTGACGGAGAGTTGTTTGTGTTCTGCTATTTTATTATGTCGGTTAGCGACGTCAAAGAAACCTCCTCAAAACCAGCACACGGTCTCTTATATCCTTTAAATTTTCGATTGTCATGGCGCAAAAATAAGGGAAATTGATTGATTTGGTGATTTGGTGATTTGATGATTTGGGGCTTTCAGCAAACCATTATTTTTCAACATCCGTTCCGGCTATCCATTACAAGTCCGGCACAAAATCCCACACACAAATCTTCACCGTACTTTCCATTCCTATCCGGCATCCTTTGAACTATTGATCTTTATTCAACACTTTAAAATCAGCATCTCTGCACAATAGCAGAAAGCTTATCTTTTGTATCAACGTTAAATATTATTTGAAAAGCAAATGAATTATAACAGCTAAGACAAAAATGAATTTTATATTTACATCACACAAACTATTTAAAAATAACATGGCAACCAACATTTCAAAACTGAAAATCGATAATAACATGAAATCATTTTTTTTATCCACCATTACCATTCTGTTTGCATTGAATGTAACTGCTCAATCAAACACTGTAAAACCCACGCTCAATCATGTAGCACTATATGTTACCGACCTCAAAAAAAGTACTGCCTTTTACCACGATATAGTACAGCTCGACACTGTGCCGGAACCATTTCATGATGGGCTGCATACCTGGTTTGGCATTGGCCCACTCAGCCACCTGCACCTGATACAAGGCGCTGCTGCCGCCACTTTCCACGACAAGCACACACATCTTTGCTTTACCGTTGCATCGCTGCAAGACTTTATTATCATGCTGGATAAAAAAAATATTGACTACGAAAGCTGGACCGGAGAAAAGAAAGGCGTAACACTAAGGCTGGATAAAGTGAAACAAATTTATTTTAAAGACCCCGATGGATATTGGATTGAAATTAATGACGCAGGAAAGTAAGGGAGTTATTAATTATGAGTTATAAGTTATGAGTTGGATGCCGGATACTGCAGGGTGTTTTTATTTTGTATAACCTATCACTCATAACTTATAACTCATAACTCATAACTTACCACTTATGGAATCTCACAAAGTTTACATCTCAGCAGTAAGCGTTTTACATTTTGACAACCGACAAGTATAAACATACAGACGACAACCAGCTGCTGCAAAATTTTTATGCAGATAAAGACAATGAATGGCTGGGTATTTTGCTGCAGCGGTACACTCTGCTGCTGTTTGGTGTGTGCATGAAATATTTAAAAAATGAAGAAGAAGCAAAAGACGGTGTGCAGCAGGTATTTTTAAAAGCCATTACCGAACTGCACAAATACAAAGTGGATTATTTTAAAAGCTGGATTTACATGATAGCCAAAAACCACTGCCTGATGAAGCTGAGGCACAAAGGCAATACCGTGGTGGAAATAAACGACCAGCAATTGCCGGCACCGGATGAACCGGAAAATAAAAACAGGCTGCTGCAAAAAGAACAGGCCCTCACCCACATGGAAAGGGCATTGCAGCAACTCAATACCGACCAGCAACAATGCTTAACTTTGTTTTACCTGCAAAAGAAAAGCTACCAGGAAATAACCGAATCCACCGGCTACTCTTTATTACAGGTAAAGAGCCATATTCAAAACGGAAAAAGAAATTTAAAAATAATGCTGGAACAGCGGCAGCAACATGAGCAATGATCTGAAAGACATATTAGGCAACAGCAACAAGGATATCGATAACCAGCAATTGATGGATTATCTCAGCAATCAATTATCCCAACCGCAGCAGCATGAAGTGGAAGCCAGCATGGCCGGTGATCCCTTTGTAAATGATGCAGTGGAAGGCCTGCAGCAAATGGACAACAGCAACAACCTGCAGGCTTATGTAGAGCAACTGAACAGCGACCTGCAAAAGCAAATAACCAAAAGCAAAAAGCGCAAAGATAAACGCCGCTGGAAAGACAATCCCCAAACTTATATTGCCGTGGCAGTCATTTTAATTTTACTGGTGCTTTGTTTTATCCTCTTAAAAAAATACCTGGATGCAGCACAGGTGAAAGATAAAAATATCAACTCTGCCACCGGCTGCATTCATGTCAATGAAGCATTGACGAAAAATAATACGGCCTCTCTGTAAAACATTTTCCCCTCGCTCTCAAAATTTAAAAAGTTACTTTCCGGCAACCTTTCCATTCACAAAGCCAGGTAAAGAGAGGATGCAGAAAACCTTTGTGGAGGCTTGCTTCGGGAGAAAATAATTTCTATCTTGGAGTAGCGCTTTTAGTGTAAACATATTTTGCACAAAGGTTTTAATCAAAAAACAAATGCCATGAAAAAAGATATCACTGTCGGCATATACAGAACGCAGGAAGTTCGATATGAAGCATTGCCTAAAAATTCTAAAGAGTTAGTAAAACTGCACAAATTAAGAATGAAAGCTTTGCATGATGTATTTGACAACCAGGAAATAGTACAGGTAAAAAATTGGGGATTTACTGATGATGAAACCTCTCATGAATATGTTGAAATAATCCTGAGTGCTATTGGCACAACCGTAATTCAACAACTTTTAATTGCAGGCATGAAAAAACTTGGCGAAAAATTAGCAGAAAAAGCAATTGATGAAACAACTTCCCAGCTGGTAAAATGGGTTATATCAAAATTGGCATTTAAAGTTAAAGAACAAAAAATATCAGGGTTTAATATTAGGTTGAAAGATGGAACATTTATTCAAATAGATCCACCGCAGGAAAATTCTAAAATAAATGTTCAGTTTAAAGATGGTAAAGTAACATCTATAAAATACCAGTTAGATAAAGAATAAAACCTAAGCCTTGCTGCGGCGGGTGGGCTTTTCAATATTGGTGTTTTTGAAGATACTAAATGGGTTGGGTGCTACGAACGGCGGCGAGGGTTATATCAGGACGGGGTATTTCCTTGTATGAATTGCATACTCTTTTTATAACAAAAAACATGCACTGTTTTACCTGTTCACATTGTGTTATATTTGTTTTCACGATAAGGTTTTTTCACAAACTGTAGTCGTACGCAACCCTAAAATGACATTCCGTTCACCTAAAGCAACGACCTTAAATTCAAAGTCTTTAACAGGCGACCGCACATTGCAGCAATATTTGCAAGGCACACAAAACCCCGACACAAAGCCAACCTTGCAAAAGAGCTGCAATTGCCAACGCACCGCAACCATTCCGCCGTTCAACCTATTAAGCAATCCTTACACCTTTCCAGAAACAATTATTTTTTCCTTATACTGCTAAACACCAAATCTTCCAGAAATGAAACCACTTTCAATTCATCTTTGGTTTTACCAAAATCCGTCAATGACGGAAGATTGTGCATGAAGAAATTTTGAAAATGTGCCATTTCAATAATAGTGCTTGCCAGCGACCTTGGATATTTATATTTGGGGTTGCACTCTAAAATAATACCGGCAATTACAGCACAAAGGTCTTTGTAGGGCTTAAATAATTGCTCTTTGTTATCTTCTGACACATGCTTGGTTAAATAGGCTTTTGAGCCTTCTGCTATTATTATCTGGTGTAACAGGTCTTCGTTGATATGCATTGTTTTATCATCATCCACAACTGTAGTAGCTAAAAGTTGAATAACTTTTTTAAGTTTAATTGCAGGGTCTTTAATATTATTTGTATTAAAGGTTACTTGGTATTGGAGCCAACCCCAGTACCATGCTGTAATATAAATCAGCAAACGGTGTTTGTTTTCAAAATACCTGTAAATACCAGCTTCTGTTGTACCAATATCTTCTGCCAATTTTTTAAAAGTAAATAATTCAAACCCGTTTTTATAAATTAACTGAATACTGTGGCGAATGATTTTTTTGCCCAATTCCGTTTGCTCCGGGTCACGGAGGAACAGTTTTTCATTCATTTTTATTTGTAATTGTACTTCCATTTTTAGTTACGGTTTTAGTGTGGCATCTGTTGTTTTAAATGCAGATAAAGATAATGTACAAAATCCTGCAACACAAAAATAGTTAAAAGTTTTACAATTCTATGAGATAGTATTGCTATCATTAAAAATAATATCCCTATCTTCACCAGAATAAATCAAAAAATCAACTGATTATGAAAATGAAAAATAATATGTTCAAAGAACTAAAAAGCGACTTGCCTGCAAGTATTGTCGTTTTTTTTGTAGCCGTTCCTTTATGCCTTGGTATTGCTTTGGCATCAGGTGCGCCACTGTTTGCAGGCATAATAGCAGGCATTGTCGGTGGAATTGTAGTAGGCATTGCAAGCGGTTCACCATTGGGGGTTAGCGGCCCCGCTGCAGGATTAGCAGTAATAGTTTTAACCTCTATCGCTACGCTTGGTTCATGGCCAGCTTTTTTATTAGCTGTTGTTATTGCCGGCATTCTTCAACTTATTATGGGTTTCGCCAAAGCAGGTTTTATCGCTTACTTCTTTCCATCATCCGTAATTAAAGGAATGCTTACGGGTATTGGGCTGTTGATTATTTTAAAGCAAATACCTCATGCAATTGGTTATGATAAAGATGCCGAAGGTGATGATGCTTTTTTGCAAATTGGCGGAGAAAATACTTTTTCCGCTATTACAAATGCATTCAATGCAATTACACCCGGAGCGATACTTATTGCTGCCATATCATTAGCCATATTAATTTTTTGGGATAAAGTATTAACAAAGAAGCACAAAATATTTCAATTTATACAAGGTCCGATAGTGGTGGTTATTTTAGGCATTATAATGAATTATATTTACGAGAACGGAATATTAAATTTCAGTTTAGCTGCCGACCAGGTAGTGAGGCTTCCAGTGGCACACAGTTTATCGGAGTTTTTCACCCAGTTTACGTTTCCCGATTTTTCGCAGATAACAAATTTTGAGGTTTGGAAAATCGCTATTGTGTTAGCCATTGTTGCCAGCCTTGAAACATTGCTATGTGTAGAGGCCACCGATAAAATGGACCCTGATAAAAGAATTACACCAACCAACAGGGAATTAAAAGCACAGGGTTTAGGTAATGTTATATCGGGTTTAATTGGCGGCTTGCCCATTACACAGGTTATTGTACGCAGCACTGCTAATATAACTTTTGGTGGTAAAACAAAAATGAGTGCCATCCTGCATGGTGTGTTTTTATTAATCAGTGCCATTACAATTGCTGGCTTAATGAACATGATTCCACTTGCAAGTTTAGCGGCTATATTATTAATGGTAGGTTACAAATTAGCCAAGCCTGCTCTCTTTAAACAAATGTATAAGCAGGGTTGGGAACAGTTTATTCCTTTTGTTGCCACTGTTGTAGCTATCCTCTTAACTGACTTATTGAAAGGCATAACGATCGGTATATTGTTTGGCATCTTTTATACCCTGCGCCATAGTTACCGCAACTCACATCATTTAAAAGAGGTAGTAACCACAGAAGAAGGGAATCAAGTGCATCACCTTGTATTGGCGCAGGAAGTTTCATTTTTTAATAAGGCAAGTGTTTTGACCGCTTTGGATGTAATTCCTGAAAACTCAAAAGTAATTATAGATTGTACCCACTCAAAATCTATTGCATACGATGTGGTAGAAATAATTCAGAACTATAAAATAAATGCAAAAGCAAAAAACATAACGGTTGAAACAATCAATTTTATTGAACCTAAATAATTTCATCATCAATTTAAAAAAATAAAACAATGAAAACATTAACTAAAGAAATGCAGGCAGCTATTACACCAGTAATGGCAATAGAACTTTTAAAAGAGGGCAACAAAAGATTTGTAAACAATCTTAAAATAAACCGCAATCTGCTGCAACAGGCTAATGAAACATCTGATGGGCAACATCCATTTGCTGTTATACTTAGTTGTATTGATAGCCGAACATCTGCCGAACTGATATTTGACCAGGGACTGGGTGATATATTCAGCGTTCGTATTGCCGGTAATATTATTAATGAGGATATTTTGGGCAGTATGGAATTTGGTTGCAAAGTAGCCGGCTCCAAAATAATTGTTGTATTGGGGCATACAAAATGTGGTGCTGTAAAAGGTGCTTGCGACCATGTGGAAATGGGTAACCTCACCGCTTTGCTCACCAAAATACGGCCTGCGGTTGATGATGAAAATTCGGTGATAGAAAACCGCAATTCCGGCAACGCTGAATTTGTAGAAAAAGTTTCCACCATCAATGTAAAAAGAACCGTACAGGCAATTATGGAACGCAGCACCATTTTAAAAGAAATGATTGAAGCCGGGCAAATTGGAATAGTAGGGGGTACACATGATATTACAACTGGCGAAGTAACTTTTTATCCCGATACTTTAATTATTAATAATCCTCAGTAAAACCATATCAGGCGGCGATAAAAAACTGCCTGATTTTTTTATACTCACTCTCATGCAGGGAATTACAAACTTGAAAACCATATATTTCTTACTGCTATTTTATTTTAGCTGGATATTCTCCTATTCACAAAACACCCGTATCACTGATAAAAATACGATTGGCTGGTATGCTTATACAGGCACATTCAACATCAATAAAACATGGAGCATACATACAGAATACCAATGGCGGAGAGATAATATTGTTACCGATTGGCAACAAAGCCTCTTACGAACCGGCATCAATTATAAAGTAAATCAAAAACTTTCGCTAAGGGCAGGATATGCATGGATAGAAACTTACAACTATGGCGATATTCCCATTAATGGTTTTGGCAAACAATTTACCGAACACAGGGCATATCAAATGGCAACCGTAACTGATAAAATGGGTAAGGTTGAATTAAGCCATCGCTTCATGTTGGAACAAAGATGGATAGGACGCTATACCAACGCATCCTTAACTAAAGAAGATGAATATTTTTTTATGAACCGTTTGCGATATATGTACCGTATGCAAATACCATTGAAAGGGAACACAATTGGAGACAGAACCCCTTACGCTGCCATTTACGATGAGGTGTTTGTTGGCTTTGGCAAAAATGTAAATGAAAATGTGTTTGACCAAAACCGGTTGGGAGTTTTATTAGGGTATCGGTTTTCTTCCAAAGTACGGGTTGAAGGCGGGTTCTTAAGCCAGATAGTTCAGTTGCCCCGTGAGATAAATAACAGGAATGTATTTCAGTACAATAATGGGTTGATGTTTGCCACCCATTTGGCGTTATGAAATGGTTATGTTTTCAGAAGCTATATAAATTGCAATGTGAGAATTATAACAGAAGCCGGAAGACCAATAATAATCATGGCTTGATATGATTTGCCTCATTAATTTATAAGGAATAAAAGGGGTATTTTATAATACAATTAAATACTCCTTAATATGAAAAAAATAATCGTTCCCACTGACTTTTCAGTTAATTCAAGAGCTGGTGTTCGCTTTGCCATACATTGGGCTACCCGTCAAAAGCTGGAGTTGGTATTTGTACATGCACTCCATATTTTGAGGGCCACAAAGTGGTCAGATGAATACTTTGCAAAGTACGCAGCACAGGAAGAAAAGTTATGCAGAACAAAATTTGAAAAGTTTATAGCGGATATATACCGGCAAATGAATGTGAAACCTGGTAAGCATTCCTGCATAATTGTTCAGGGTATCAGTGCAGATATTACCATCCTTGATTATTGCAGGAAAACCCCCGGTACTGATTATATCTGTATAAGCACAAGGGGAGCCGGAAAGTTTAAAAAAATATTTGGCACCAATACCGGCAATCTCATTACAAAATCAGCAATACCAGTGCTTGCTATTCCAAAAAACTACAAAGTTGCCAAAATAAATAGTGTATTGTATGCAACCGATTTGCGAAACTATGCAGAAGAAATAAAGAAGGTGGTTGCTTTTGCACAACCGCTTAAAACGCAAATTGAAGTAGTACATTTTACCTGGCCTGATGAAATTTCGTTGAATGAAAAAACGATTGAAGCAGCATTTAAAAAACAGTTCAAATACGGCGTGAAGCTACATTTTGAAAAAAATGATGGGGTGCATTCAATTATTGAAAATTTGCAAAACCAAATCAGGATTCGGAAGCCGTCGGTGGTGGTAATGTTTACAAATCAGCAAAGAACTTTTTTTCAAAAACTTTTCTTGTCCAGCAAATCAGAGGAATTGTCTTTTGAGGCAAAAGTACCATTGCTGGTTTTTAACAAAACATAGAATAAACCAGCAAATGTATTAATGACAGGTTAATGCATCACTAATGCTGTATCAGGTGATAATTAATTAAAACTAAAAACTAAAGAAAGATGAACATCAAAATTAAAACATTGGGTTTTACTGCAAAGCCGGAACTAACAGATTTTGTACATGAAAAAGTAGAGAAGTTTGCGCATCTCTACGACAAAATTATCAGTTGCGAAGTTTCCTTTAGCCTGGATAAGTCTGACACAAACGAAAATAAAGTATGCGATATACGATTGGTTATTCCCGGAAACGATTTACTCTCGAGTGCTCAATGCAAAATATTTGAAGAAGCAACTGCAAAGGCTGTAGAAGCATTAGAAAGACAGATAGAGAAAAGAAAAACTAAACTTAATGTCACATGAAAATCTATTGCTAAAATAATCTAAAATAAATTTTATATTTTACCAGGACCGGTACGGGGAGTTAGTTAAATTATTTGAAAAATAAATTGACTGCCTTCACTGTTAATATTCTTTACACCATTCTCGTGCAGGCTTGATATAGTATGTAATAATATTAATTTATGAACTGGCATCAACAAACCTTAACGGATGTTTTTAAATCTTTAGGCTCCAATGCACAGGGCCTGTCTGCTTCCATAGCATCAGAAAAAATATTGCAGGTTGGCCCCAACCAACTTCAAGAGGGAAAGAAAAAAACAATTGCAGGTATTTTTTTTGGGCAGTTTAAAGATGTGATGATTTTAATATTAATGGCGGCTGCAATTGTATCCGGCATCATTGGCGACCTTACAGATACTATCGTCATTCTTGTCATCGTGTTATTGAATGCAGTAGTAGGTTTTATTCAGGAGTACCGTGCTGAAAAGGCCATGCATGCCTTAAAACAAATGGCAATTACGCAGGCAAAAGTTTTGCGTGATGGAAAAATAGCTTTTCTATCAGCTGTTGAATTAGTGCCCGGTGATGTAGTAATGTTAGAAGCTGGCAATGCCGTACCGGCAGATATACGCATCATCGAATCAATCAATTTAAAGATTGAGGAAGCGGCGCTTACCGGCGAATCACATGCCGTAGATAAAATTACCGATGTGTTGGCAGCAGATGATTTGCCCATTGGTGATCGAAAAAATATGGCATTCAAGGGAACGTTTGTAACGTAT
Source organism: Chitinophagaceae bacterium (assembly GCA_031368105.1). Lineage (GTDB taxonomy): Bacteria > Bacteroidota > Bacteroidia > Chitinophagales > Chitinophagaceae > Ferruginibacter. The sequence goes on along the minus strand of JANLQY010000087.1, from coordinate 365 downwards.
GGCAGAGGCACAGGTATGGTAATAGCCACCGGCATGCAAACAGAACTGGGCCTTATTGCAAAAATGCTGCAGGGAGATGAAGTGCTTACCCCGCTGCAACAACGCATGGCATCGTTCGGTAAAAAATTGTCTATACTGGTATTGTTTTTATGCATTTTATTTTTTGTTGCCGGTTGGTTGCGGGGAGAAGATATTTTTAAAATGGTGATGACCAGCATTTCACTGGCAGTGGCTGCTATCCCCGAAGCATTGCCCGCTGTTATCACTATTTCCCTGGCGCTGGCAGCAAAAAGAATGATACGGCATAACAGCCTCATCAGAAAATTACCTGCGGTAGAAACATTGGGTTCTGTTACTTATATCTG
>JANLQY010000061.1:0-50103 GCA_031368105.1 Chitinophagaceae bacterium | reverse complement strand
AGAAACAGACACAGCCAGTAACGATACACTCACAACCAAAAAAAATTGTTTCATTGTTTTGTTTTTTATTTTATGTTAATTAAAAAATTATTCTTCTCGTATTTCCTTTCCTGTCAGCTTAATAAAAACGTCTTCCAGGTTGGCTGCTTTCACCTGTTTAGGTCTTTCAAATCCGGTGGCCACCAGGTCGTCAATCATTTTATCCGGCGAAGCTAAGGCAATTATTTTTCCTTCATCCATAATGGCAATACGGTCGCACAATTGCTCTGCCTCATCCATATAATGGGTGGTAATAATAACCGTGGTTCCTTTGCTCCTGATATCCCTTATCAAATCCCACAAGTTCCGCCTGGCCTGCGGATCAAGGCCGGTAGTGGGCTCATCCAAAAAAATTATTTTTGGTTTATTGATCAGCGTAGTGGCGATTGAAAAGCGCTGCTTCTGTCCGCCACTCAGTTCCTTGTATTTATTTTTTGCTTTGTCTTCCAGGTTCACAAGTTTTAATAATTCTCCTGCATTGGTTGGCTGATTATACAACCCAGAAAAAAGAACGATCAGTTCCACCAAATTTAATCCGGGATAGTAACCGGAAGTTTGCAACTGCACCCCAATTATTTTTTTGATACCGTCGGCATTGTTATCCAGGTTCAAACCATCTACCGTTATCTCTCCGCTGGTTTTATCTCTCAGGGTTTCTATTATTTCCAGTGTTGTTGATTTGCCTGCACCATTCGGGCCCAGCAAGCCAAATATTTCTCCTTCATACACATCAAAAGAAATCCCTTTTACCGCTTCAAAAGAACCATAATTTTTCTTCAGATTTTTTACAGAAATAATGGTGTTTTGCATTTTTTATTTTTTGTTACCGGCTTTATATTTTATTCAACTTTAGTGGTATTGCCTCAGGCTATACACTCTTTTACTTTTTATCTTTATTCATCAGGCTACATCAGCAACTCCATCCTCACATCCGCATTGCTGTAATGATTATCAATTACAGGCACATGCTTAAATCCATATTTTTCATACAACGAAAGTGCAGTGGTCAATTTACTGTTGGACACTAAGTATATTTTTGTTGCCCCCAATTTCATTCCTGCTTCCAAACATTTTTCCAGCAGCAGCTTACTGATTCCCTTTCCCTGAAAAGCACTGCTCACCGACATCTTAGCCAATTCAAACTCACCTTCTTTCTCCTGTATCAATGCAGCAGAACCTGCAATCTCCGCTCCTGCTTTTGCTAAAAAAATAACTCCGCCGGTATCCAGTATTTCTCTTTGCGGATGATCCAGCATCAGCAAATCAGCTTCTTCTGTTAATTCATATTTATCCAGCCACTCCAAATTCAGCCGCTTAAAATCAGCAGCATACTGCACATCAAAATTAATAATTGATACCTGTTCCATCTGTTTACTTAGGGTTGATATAACTATCCATTTCTTCCATCATCAATTTACTGCCCACATAAAAAGCGGTACGCTCATGTATTGCGGTTGGCTGAATGTCCAGTATCCTTTGTTTGCCATCAGTTGCCAGCCCGCCAGCCACTTCTACAATAAATGCAAAAGGATTGCACTCATAAAGCAAACGCAATTTACCGCCGGGTTTATCTGTTGTAACAGGGTACATAAAAATTCCCCCTTTCAATAAATTGCGGTGTACATCGCTTACCATGCTGCCGATATAGCGTTGTGTATAAGGCCCGCCAGTAGCTTTTTCTTTTGTCTGGCAAATATTAATGTACTTCCTCACGCCTTCTTCAAACCGCAGAAAATTACCATGGTTCACCGAATATATTTTTCCCGTTGGTGGACATTTAATATCAGGATGACTCAATGTAAACTCCCCTATAGAAGGATCTAATGTAAATCCATTCACTCCTCTCCGGGTGGCATACACCAAAATAGTGGATGAGCCATAAATCACATATCCTGCTGCTACCTGCTTGATGCCTGGCTGCAAAAAATCTTCTCTTGTTGCCGGCTCACCTTTTGGTGTTATCCTTCTGAACACACTAAAAATAGTTCCCACCGAAACATTTACATCAATATTGGTACTGCCATCCAGCGGATCGAACAGGCATACATATTTACTGTTGTTGCTGATTTCATCATCAAATATTACCACATCATCCAGTTCTTCACTGCCAATGGCGGCACAACTGATGCCATGCCGCAGCACGCCCATAAACTGGTCATTGGCATAAATATCCAGTTTTTTTACTTCTTCACCCTGCACATTCACGGTACCATAATCTCCCAGGATGTCCACCAGGCCTGCTTTATTCACTTCTACATTTACTCTTTTTGCAGCAAGGCCAATGTCTCTCAGCAATCCGGAAAGCTCACCCGTTGCATTGGGAAAGTCTCTCATTTGCTGGATTGTAAATTCATCAAGGGTTTGCACCCGGCGGTTAACCATACTCATATAGAAGTAGTTTTAGAATGCAGATTTTGTTACTGTAGTAATCAAAACTAAATTTGCGTTCAAAAATAAGGATTCTATTGAGAAGTGGGACGTTCGGGATTAGTTAAAAGTGATAAGTTATAAGTGATGAATTATAAGTTAACTAATTGTATCGGGATAGTGTGGTTGCAGAGACCTTGTTTTTGATTTTATCAATTTATAATTTTATATCAATGCAGCGTTGCACATCATCAAATCACCAAATTATCAAATCACCAAATCATCTCATCAATAAAATATGAAGGTTTTTAAATTCGGCGGAGCCAGCATCAACAGCACAACACGGATACAAAATGTAGCAAAGATTATTGAATCCTTTAAAGAAGAAAAGTTGCTCATCATAATTTCTGCTATGGGCAAAGTGACCAATGCACTGGAAAGAGTGGCAGTGGAATTTTACAAAGGAAATAAAGACCAGGCGCTGGCTTTGTTTCATGAGCTGAAGGCAGAACATATTGCCGTAAGCACCCAACTAACAGGAGGCCCTATCCCACAATTCAACGACCTGTTTACAGAAGTGGAATGGCTGCTGCATGATAAGCCGGTGAGAGAGTATGATTACTACTACGACCAGATTGTATGCATTGGCGAATTGCTGAGTACGGTTATTGTGAGCCATTATTTCAATCATATTGGCATCCGCAATCAATGGATTGATGTGAGGGATATTGTTCGGACGGATGATAACTTCCGGGATGCCGTTATTGACTGGGATTTTACACAGGCGAAAGTTACTGCGGATGTATTGCCTGTTTTTAACAGCACCGATATTATCATCACACAAGGCTTCATCGGCTCTACCGATGAAAACGAAAGCACCACCTTAGGAAGAGAAGGCAGCGACTACACCGCCGCCATTTTTGCCAACATGCTGAATGCAGAAAGCCAAACCATTTGGAAAGATGTGGAAGGTGTGATGAATGCCGATCCAAAAAAATTTACTGATGCAGTTTTCATCGGTGAACTGAGTTACAATGAAGTCATTGAGATGGCGTATTATGGCGCACAGGTGATACATCCAAAAACGATTAAGCCATTGCAGAACAAAGGCATTCCATTGCAGGTAAAATGTTTTTTAGATGCCACTTTAAAAGGCACTGTCATTAGCAACAAACCTGTACACAACCTGCCGCCGATTATTGTGGTAAAAGAAAAACAGGTGCTGATACAATTAAGCTCCAGGGATTTTTCTTTTATTGGTGAAACAGGAATAAAAAATCTGTACCAGTTATTTGCTGAAATAAAGATCAGCCCAAATGTTACGCAAAGCGGCGCCATCAGCCTGCTCTGCAGCCTGGACGACAAGCCGGAGAAAATAGAAAAGTTTGCATTGGCTGCCAGCGAACTGTTTGAAGTGACAGTTGAAAAAAATATTACGCTGCTTACCATACGCCACTACAACGATGCATTGGTAGAAAAAATGACCGCAGGAAAAAAGATTGTGCTGATACAAAAAACTACCGAAACGATACAGGTGCTGATGAAGGAGAGTTAAATGGCTGGATTGTTTTATTGTTGAATTGTTATGGTGTTGATATTTTTTTAACTTGGTGAATGATGGACTGCAAACTGTCATGCTAAAACAATAAATAAATTTACCGGTTATGATTTCGCAAAAAATTATACCAGCTACTATTGATGAATACATTGCCGTGTTTCCGAAGGTGACACAAAAAAAACTGGAGCAGCTGCGTATGACAATCAGGAAGGCTGCACCGGATGCGGAAGAAGTGATCAGTTACCAGATGCCGGCTTATAAATGCCAGGGTATGCTGGTTTATTTTGCAGGATATAAAAACCATATTGGCTTTTATCCGGGAGCAGCAGGGGTGGCTGCATTTAAGGAAGAACTGTCTGTTTATAAAAATGCTAAAGGTTCTGTACAATTTCCTATTGACAAACTTTTACCTTTAAAATTGATTGCAGAAATTGTAACTTTCAGAGTGAAAGAAAATGCAGCGAAAGCTGCTATGAAGGCGAAGAAGAAAAAATAGAAATGTAAAAAATATCCTGCCAGTCTGTTGCAACAATTTACCATTTGCAAAATCTATACACTGAATGCCTCCACCAAAGACTGGTCTGTAAAGTTGCCCAATGGTATGCCGTACAAGTGAGTGACACAACGATGTTGACCAAAGAAATTTAGCTGGCATCCAACAACAATATTTAGTTTACAATGTACTGCCCTTTTTTATTTACCAATATTAATGGCAGTTGTTTTTTGTCTTCAAAATAATCGTAGGCCGCTTTGAGGGTGACGGCGAATTTTTGGAGTTGCTGATTTTCTTTGGTGGCCTGGGCAAGGTATTCGAAAGATTTTTTTATACTGTACTTGATAGGGAAAACATGCACTGGAATAAAATCCTGCCCGTTTTCTTTGGCGTGTGATGCCAGTACATACAGCTCTTCAATGGGCTGGTCGCTGATGGCAATGCAGCCGGTGCTTACGCAACTTCCATGGATATAAATAGCGCTGCCGGGATGCAGTGAATCGCTTAATACTTTGTCGGAGGCATTGGGATAATTAAGCCCAAGCGCCAAATGATAATTGCTGTTGGGATTAAATTCGTTGATATAATAAAAACCTTCGGGCATCTGGTAATCGCCTTCCATTCTTTTGGGCCCCAGCGTTCCGCTTTGCATACACACTTTGTAACTCTTGAATAATTTGAAGGGTTCTTTCAGATCGCCTTTTACCCATACTTCCAGTTGGCGGTCGTATTTAAAACTGCGGACATAGACTTCCTGCGGTGGCCATTTTAATTTTTTTTCTTCAAATTGTTTACGCAATGAATCTTCTACCCTCGAAAGCGGACTGGGAGCTTTGGCAGCAGCTTTCAAACTAATGAAAGATGTCTGTGCTGATAAAGGCAACGCAGCCAAAGCGATGATATAGATAACAAAGAGGTGTAATAAAATGGACTTCATTAAATAACAAATTTTAAAAACAGGTAAGGTAAAAAATGCTTTACAATAAGGTGATTTGTTATGTAACAAAATAGATACTGAACAGCAAATATAAAATCAAAATGGCTAATAAAGATACAGTTTAGTATTTCTTTAATAACCTTAGATATTTGCCGTTTCGACGTTTTGATGAATATAATTTGAGAAAAAACGTTTGAACGACTTAACGGCAATATTTTCTCAATCTTGAAACGGCAAACAATTATAAATTGCCCCTTGCATCCTGTTCTCTTTCCAATGCTTCAAACAGTGCTTTAAAATTCCCCTTGCCAAAACTTTTTGCACCCTTTCGCTGGATGATTTCGAAAAACAGTGTAGGCCTGTCTTCCAGCGGCTTGCTGAATATTTGCAGCAGGTAACCTTCTTCATCCCGGTCTATTAAAATACCGAGTTGCTGCAATGGTGCAAGGTCTTCATCAATCTTGCCCACCCTGTCTAACACTTCAGCATAGTAGCTGTCGGGAATATTTAAAAACTCAATGCCCCTGCTTTGTAATTCAGTAACCGTTTTTACAATATCAGCCGTTGCAATGGCCACATGCTGCACCCCTTCGCCATTGTAAAAATCAAGGTACTCCTCTACCTGGCTTTTCTTTTTTCCTTCTGCCGGTTCGTTGATGGGAAATTTTACAAACCCATTTCCATTGCTCATTACTTTACTCATCAATGCAGAGTATTCAGTGGAAATATCATTGTCATCAAAGGTTAAAATATTTTTGAAGCCCATTACTTCTTCATAAAATTTTACCCAGGGGTTCATCTGGTCCCAACCCACATTGCCTACACAATGATCTACATACAGCAGTCCGGTATCGGTTGGGTTATAGTTAGATTTCCATTCTTTAAAACCGGGCATAAATATGCCGTTGTAATTTTTTCTTTCTATAAATAAATGAACTGTTTCGCCGTAAGTATGTATGCCGCTTACCACCACTTCACCATCATCATCTTTCAATACAGTTGGCTCCTGGTAACTCTTTCCGCCTCTCTTAGTAGTTTCTTTCCAGGCGCTGCCGGCATCCTCTACTTTCAATGCTAATACTTTCACTGCATCGCCATGTTTGTAAACATGATCGGCAATTGGGTTGCCGGTTCTTAATGCAGTGGTTAAAACAAAGGTCAATTTATTTTGACGTATTACATAACTCACTTTGTCTTTTACACCGGTCTCCGGCCCGGCATAGGCCAGCGATTGAAAACCAAAAGCGGTTTTATAAAAGTGTGCGGCCTGCTTGGCATTGCCTACATAAAACTCTACATAATCGGTGCCCTGCAGGGGTAAAAAATCTACCGCAATATTGCTGGCAGCATTGGGCTGTATGATAATTGTATCCATAAAAAAACTGGTATTAACGGGTGATGATAATGAAAAAGAATTTGGAAGAAATAAAGAGAGCAAAACAAATAGTTGCTACGCAATCATTACCGAATCCATTGCAAGTGCCAGCAGCAGCAAAGTGTAGCTGTTGCGCCTGTCGCCAAATATTTTATGTGGATAATCTGGAAGCATGATACTGTAAAGATAAATTTCTTTACCAGTAACAGCAATTTTACTTGTGCATTACAAATTGCTGCTTAACTATAATTTGGATGGAATCATTTTATTTTTTTCTCCACCAATTTTTTTACCAAAGCTTCAAGCCTGGCAATTTTTCTTCCTGCAATTGAATTTATTTTTGCTCCGGGGAAGCCATCTTTTTTCAAAATAAAGCTGCCCTGCAAAGAGGAAAAGTCAGGCTGCACAATATTTAGGTAAATTAATCGTTATCTATTTTATCCAATAATCACATTAAAAAAACATGCCGAATGGAATTTATTTTAAACCCTAAAAACAACCGGGCAAAAACATTACTCTTTTTTACCCTTGTAATTGTTGCTGGCTATCTTTCTACCCTTTGGGTAAATGTTGGTTCGTAAGCTGTTACTGTTCAACGATTTTTAAGTACCATAATTTTTGTTTTGAATTTTTGATTGTAATAGCAGCAGGCTGAAACCTGCTGCTATTTTTGTATGCAAATTATCGAAGCAAACCTGCCACACTGCTTTTGTAAATATTTACCTTTCATTGGCAGCATACATTTTATATTTGCGGTATGAAAAAAATCGGCATACTGGGCGGCGGTCAACTGGGCAGGATGTTACTGCAGGCAGCAATAAATTATCCTATAGAAACTTTTGTAATGGAAAACGACAGCGAATGCCCTGCGGCACATTTATGCCATCATTTTACCAAAGGCGATATCACCAGTTTTAATGATGTTTATAATTTTGGAAAAGGGCTGGATGCCATCACCATTGAAATAGAAATGGTGAATGAAGCCGCACTGGAAAAATTAGAAAGTGAAGGCGTAAAAATTTATCCCAAACCTTCGGCATTAAAAACCATCAAAAATAAAATTTTACAAAAGCAGTTTTATCAGCAGCACCAGATACCCACCAGTGAATTTATCATCACCCAAAATGCGGAAGCATTAAAACAGCAGGAAGCTTTTTTACCGGCAGTGCATAAAATTGGCGAAGGGGGTTATGATGGCAAGGGCGTACAAATTTTAAAAAGTAAAGAAGATATTTCCAAAGGCTTTGATGCACCGGCAGTATTAGAAAAAATGGTGAGCATACAAAAAGAACTGGCCATCATAGTGGCAGTAAACGACAAAGGCGAAACAACGCTGTATCCAACGGTGGACATGGTTTTTGACAACCGGCTCAATTTGCTTTGCTACCAGGTAAGCCCCGCCGACCTGCCCGAAAAAGTATTGTGGAAAGCTGAAGCCATTGCATTGACAGTGGTAAAACATTTGCAAAGCCCCGGCATTTTTGCAGTGGAATTATTTGTTGATAAAGAAAATAATGTGCTGGTAAATGAAACCGCACCAAGGGTACACAACAGCGGCCACCATACCATTGAAGCCAACTACTCTTCGCAATTTGATATGCTGTGGCGCATTATGCTGCAATACCCTTTGGGCAATACCGAACATATTTTACCGGCAGCCATTGTAAATATTATTGGTGCCCAAGGACACAGCGGCACACCGGTGTATGAAGGCCTGGAAGAAGTATTAAAAATACCCGATGCCTTTGTACACCTGTATGGAAAAACAATTACCAAGCCCGGAAGAAAGATGGGGCATGTAACCATACTGAGCAAAGAAAAACAGGAACTGGTACACCAGGCTAACAGGATACAGCAAACGTTGAAAGTAACTGCCCTGCCTTCGTGAAGATAGATTTAGCAAATTTTGTTTTTTAAATATTAGTATTAGATATTCAGTTCGCAAATGCACTAATACAATAAATTAAGCAGCTTGTATTATCTTTTTTAACGCTCACCAGTAACTGGGTTAGCCGCCTCTTTTTGTCCGGTCTCGCCTTGGGCGAGATTGAAAAAATGCGGAGCATATTTTTTCAAAGGTCAAAAAGGAGCGGTGTTCCAGTTACGCAGCCTGCCGGCTGTGGAGGCAAAACCAATGAATTTTTAAGAGCTAATTCAATACAGCAAGGAGATTGCGAACTAAATACTTAATCCTGTAAAATATACCATTCAACAATTCTGATTTTTACCTTTCTTTGCCAAAACTTATATCACATGAGCACACTTGTAGGAATCATCATGGGCAGCGAAAGCGACCTGGAAGTAATGAAGGGAGCCGCTGAAATGCTGCGCCAGTTTGAAGTAGAGCCGGAGCTCACAATTGTATCTGCACACCGTACGCCGGAGCGTTTACGGGAGTATGCAAGAAAAGCAAAAGAGCGTGGCTTAAAAGTAATCATTGCCGGTGCCGGCGGCGCTGCACATTTGCCCGGCATGGTGGCTGCACAAACTATTTTGCCCGTCATTGGTGTGCCCGTAAAATCTTCCAACTCCATTGATGGCTGGGACAGTGTGTTATCTATTTTACAAATGCCTTATGGCGTACCGGTAGCAACCGTTGCATTGAATGGCGCTAAAAATGCCGGCATCCTGGCAGCACAAATTTTAGCCCTCCATGATACTTCCATTGCCGGAAAATTAGAAGCCTACAAAGAATACCAGGATGATATTGTAATGGAGAGTGTGAAGAATGTAAAACGTTTTGGTTTTACAAATGAGTTTGATCAATAGCAGTTTTTGGTTTACTGTTTTTTTGTTTTGGTTACCGGCATTTATTTTTCATAGCAGCATCCTTGCATCGCACTCTTGTACTGAATAACATTTGGCAACATCCATTAAAATTGGGAGCTCTTCCATTGTGTCATGGATAGAAGGAAATCTTATTTTTTGAAAAGCAGCCTTTCGTATATTTATGAGTTAGCTGCCACCTATTAAAAACTTACTATGCGACACTTTACAATACTTTTTGCAAGTCTCTTATTGACAACTTCTCTTTATTCACAGACCGAGGAAGAGCAAGTATTCAATATGCTTAATGATTCCCTAAAAGTAAATCCAAAGAGTTCTAATTGGCTTTTTTAAAAAGGAATGATGTTAAGTGAGACAAAGAATTTTCAATCTGCTATTGAGCCTTTAAGTCTTTCTCTAAAATATTTACATCAATTCAAAATTGACAACCCAAATGCAATGGCAGTGCCAAATGACAAACCTCTTGACAGTTGTGACATTCTACATTTAAGAGCATTTTGTTATAACACTTTAGACTCTTTACAAAATTCAATTTCTGATTATAGATATATACAATCAAGAAAGCCAAATGATTTTTTCTATTCAATTGCTGTTTCACGACTTTACATCAAACGAAAAGAGTTTGACAAAGCACAAATTGAAATAGAAAATATAAAAAAGGTAAATGGAAATTTGGAAAGAGGTTTAGTTCAACAGACAATTTTATTTTATGAATCTGAAAAATATCAAGAAGCATTTAAAGCAGTAGAAGTAGCACTACAGAAATATCCGACAAGCATTGAAGGACTATTGACTAAAGGGAAAATTTTGATTAAATTAAATAGGATTACCGAGGCTTGTAAATGTTTCGATGAAACAAAATCAAAAATAACACTTGACTATTTTGGAGGACAAACTGGCTATCATCGAGACTTTGAAAGAGACATTGATAACTTAAAAAGTATTAACTGCAAGTGACTTGGGCGAGCAGCCAACAGGTTTTGTGCAAGCATGGCACGACGTTGTTATCTTCGGTATTTGTTTGTATTCTTTTGTTTTTTCTATAAGCAGCGGTTCCGGGCATACGTTTTTCAAATCCCATGCCTGCACAAAGCCCTGTTCGTTGGCAGTAATACTCAACAACCTTTCAATGAAACAAGTTTCAATTTATTTTTTTGTCTTTACACTGACCTTTTACAGTTGCGACAATGGTGTGGACAAATCATTAATTTCTGATGCCGAAAAGCTAACTTCCCCCAATGGACAATTTACGCTTTATAGGTACTTCATTGAAAGTTCAATGTCATTTGGTTCAGGGTTTTCAGTTATAAAGATTTTAGATTCAAAAGAAAAGTGTGACTATACTGACCGAGATTTTTTAAGATTTGGCAATGATGCACCGTTTTTCATAAAATGGAAAAACAATGATACCCTAATCGTAAAATGTATAATTGACGGTAGAAGCCTTTCAGACAAACAACCCATCAAAAGAGAAGTAAAGAAATGGAAGGACTGGACGTTTGAAGTGGAATATTATTCAATATTTTCTGCGAGTGCAGAAATTATTTATCCTTTTGACAGTTATTCTATTGCCGATAAGGTCATAACATTTACATCAAAGAAAGACACCTTAACCTTTAAAAGTGACGAAGTTCAAATTTCATTAGACACAAAAAATATTTTTTTAACTCAATTTAAAATTGACACTTTCAAATCAAAATTAGGACTTGCATTTTCACATTACGACTTTCAAAACAATTACAATCAAAATGAGTTTCTAAAACAACAATCTTTTGTAAAAATAAAACTGTGAAAGAAGTACTACAGCCAACAAAAGACTCGAACCTAGCCTGCTATGTTTCAACCGACCCTAATTGACCAACTTTTCAGGCTAAATTTTTAGAATTATTTGCAATGTTTTGCATTTTTATCATAACATTTTTGCTTTTTTGAATAATACTTTTACCTTTTAGCATCCAATTTTGTAGTTTTAGCATCATACTTTGTATTTATAGCATTATACTTTGTAGTTATAGCATTATACTTTGTAATTTTAGCATCATACTTCGTATTTTTAGCATTATACTTTGTAGTTTTAGCATAGTATTTTTACTTTTTAACAACATTATCATGCTAACACTCAACTTGACACCGATTTTTAAGGCCAGGGGCATTCTTAAACCCTACACCTTTTTAGTAAAAGCAGGACTTTCACCGCATTCTGCCAACAGTATTATTAATAGTAAGACAAGAGTTTTCAGGTTAGACCACATCGAATTATTTTGTAGCATCTTCACCTGCGAACCTAACGACTTGCTTGTGTGGATACCCGACAAAGGACAACAATATGCAGAAAACAATCCTCTTTTGAAACTAAAGCAGGACGACATTAATCAAAACTTGCAGGAAACTTTAGCAAGTATGCCGTTCAAACAATTAAAGGAAATCACTAAAAGCATCCTCAACAAGCAGAACGGCTAAACCAATAACACAGCAGGCAACAAAGCTATGCTGCTGCAGGGCTGTACATTATAAAATCCCCCAAAAGCTATAAGCCATGCTCGTTAGCATTAATTTTATGAACACATTATGCGGACAATAACAACAACAATAATCAGTTTATTTTTCTTTACAAACATCTTTGCACAGACTGTAGACAGCAACTTGAAAATTGCTCATTTAACTGGTGACTTTTATGTTTTTACAACATTTAATTTATACAAAGGCAACCTGATACCGGCAAACGGAATGTACCTGCTAACAAACAATGGCGTTGTTATGTTTGACACACCGTGGGATACAACACAATTTCAACCCCTGCTTGACAGTATAAAAGTAAAGCACAATAAAAATGTGATCCTGTGCATTGCAACACATTTTCACGAAGATAGAACCGGCGGGCTTGAATATTACAGCCAGCAGGGCATTAAAACTTATACTACAAAACAAACGGATGAACTTAGCAAAAGCAGCCGTAAGAAAAGAGCCGAATTTTTAATTGACAAAGACACTGTTTTTACAGCCGGGCAATATTCGTTTCAAACTTATTTTCACGGGCAAGGCCATACGGCAGACAACATTGTAATTTGGTTTGAGAAAGAAAAAATACTTTACGGTGGTTGCTTAATCAAAAGTGTAGAAGATGATGACCTTGGCAACTTAGCAGATGCAAATGTGAAAGCGTATGCAACAACTCTAAAAAACGTACTGAAAAAATGTAAAAAGCCAAAGTTTGTTATTCCCGGGCATAGCGGCTGGAGCAGTACAAAATCATTGAAGCATACTTTAAAAATGGCACAGCAACAAGCCATGGGTGCCCATTAAATATTCAATCCATTTCATTTTTCTGCCAGTATTACAAACTCCTGCTCCAGCGATAAAGAATTTTCATAGATGATTTGTAAAAAGCCACCCCCCCATTTTGCATAGTACAGCATAAAATTCTCCACTCTTTCCTGCAAATTATTTTGGGGAAATAATTGTTGTTTCAGTTTGTGTAACTGCTGCTGCTGTGCATCAAATTTTTTCTTTTCTGCTCTCAGCATTTTCTTTTCCAGTCCATCTAATTTTTGTAAAGCCTTTGCCTGCAGTGCTTCTGTATGTTGCTGCAGCGTGGTATCTATTTTGCCGGAAATATTTTTTAGTTGATTGTACAATTCATTCAATTGATTTTTTTCCTTTGCTAAATTCAGCTGCATGCCGCTGTCTCTCTTCACCAGTATATTCATTAAATCAAACTCCTGTTTAAAAATTTCTTCATAAGAAAATTGCAGCTTCTTAAACAATGCGTCCTGTTTTTCTTCAATCAGCAAAAAAGAATTTCGAACGGTTAAAATTGGATAAGGAACCCTTACTGCTTCGAACACTTTTTTCAATTCAAGCCAGTAAGCAATTTCACCACCACCACCAATGAAAGCAATATTAGGTAAAATCATTTCCTGGAAAACAGGCCGCAAAATAACATTGGGGCTGAAGCGTTCTGGAAAATCATGTAACTCCTTCAGCATTTCGTCTTGAGAGAATTTTAATTCACTATTCACTATTGACCATTCTCCATTCACCTGCTCAATCCTTTCCCTGCTGCCAACCGTTAAATAAAATAAATTCAGTTCCCTGCCACTTGCCTGCACTTTGTATTTTGAAGGAAATGCATCAACGGTTTCCTGCACCGCTTTGTGAGAAAATCCAGTCAGCAATTCTTTTTCTATCACCGGAATAAAAGCCTGTTTCAGCAACCGGCTGTCGGGTAATAAAATGAGCAGTCCGTATGCTGCAAATAATTCGTTTACCAATTTGAAAGTAGCCTGTTCAATTGTGGTGTCCAACTGGTAGCATTTTTTCATCAGCTCCACTACCTCTTTACCAAAACCATACACCAGCAATTGTCCGCTTACTGCATCTATCATTTGCACCAAAGCCTTGTCCACCCTCATTCTCCCCACAGCACCTTTTTGATCAGTTTTCCATTCGTACCTTTCTCCATTCAGATAAATATGCCCCAGTTCTTCCAGGTCAGCATCTTCGCTGCCCATGTAATACACCGGTACAAAATTATTTTCGGGCAGTTGTGCTGAAAGCGATTCAGCCAATTTTACTGCATGAAGAATTTTATAAATAAAATACAAATGGCCGGTAAAAATATTAGGTTGGTGTGCAGTGCAGATGGTAAAAGTATTTGCATTGCTTAATTGCAGAATATTTGTTTGTTGTTTTTCCGAAACCGCAATTCCTTTGTATTGTTCAGTAAAAGCCTGAACCAGCAGTTGCCTGTTGGTATTGGCAGCCTTACGTTCATTGATAGCCGCTTTAATTCCTTCCAGCGAAACCGGGTGATCATAAAAAGGTTTCAACTCCTGCCCGCCGCTGATATAATCTAAAACGATAGTGGAAAAATAATTGGTTTTATTATACGCTAAACAGGAAGAAATACTTTGCATCGGCTGAAATTTGTAAGTCTGGTATTTGGAAAGACAAACTTACATCAATCCTTAAAACTAAAAATGGATAGTTGTGTTAAATGCTGTAACAGCCATGTGGTTGCCAGCCTCATAAAAATATTTTTACAAGCGAACCAATCATTTACATACCCAGTAACAACTTAATTAAAATCACTGTCATCAAAATCCTCATCTGTAAAAGATTGTGAGCCGATGTTAAGCATACTTCCCATCAGGTCTTTAAACTCAATTTTACCATCCAATACTTTTTTACTAATCATCGAGTGGGCGGAAAGCCCGTGCAGCACAAACTCCATCAGCAAGGCAGTTTCAATCTCGTTAGCGGCTTTATAATATTTTTTTACCAGCGCATGTAAGCCATCTACTTTGTACAGCAACTGAATCTTGTCTGCATCTTTTGTTTCAAAAAATAAATCGAGGTGGTTGCCGCTGTCAAACCAATGGGTGATGGATTTATAAGGGGTATCTTCAGCAGATATTTCTTTACCTCTTTTCTTTTTCAAAGTATCCGGGTTGGGAAAGTATTGTCCAAATAAAGAGCGAATAGATTTCTCCAGCAAATTAAATGCTACCTGGTAAGGGCCTTCCTGTTCGCCTTCATACACCAGTTCTATTTTTCCTGTAATGGAAGGAATAATACCCACCAGGTCGCTGATCCAAACCTGTGTTTGTTTTTCGCTGTTGATGATGGCTCTTCGTTCTGCGGCACTCACTGCATTTTCATAAGCCGCAATGGTGAGCCTTGCACTCACACCGCTTTTTTTATCTACAAATTCGCTGCCCCTTGCTTCAAAAGCAACCTGCTCTATCAGGCGTTTAACCAGGTCGCTGATGTTGACCACTTTCAGCTGGTCTGCATAAATATTTGCTTCCTGTTCTGTAATGGCCAAAGAGGTTTCAATTGATTTTGGGTAGTGCGTCAGTATCTGGCTTTCTATCCTGTCTTTCAACGGCGTTACAATGCTGCCCCGGTTAGTATAGTCTTCCGGGTTGGCGGTAAACACAAACATAACGTCGAGCGGGAGCCGCAATTTAAAGCCACGGATCTGCAGGTCGCCTTCTTCTAAAATATTGAACAAGGATACCTGTATTCTTGCCTGCAGATCAGGCAGTTCGTTGATAACAAAAATGCTGCGGTTGCTCCTTGGAATGATACCATAGTGCAGCACTCTTTCATCTGCAAAACTTAATTTCAGGTTGGCCGCTTTGATGGGATCAATGTCACCGATCAAATCTGCAACACTTACATCCGGTGTGGCTAATTTTTCGCCATAGCGCTGGCTGCGGTGAAGCCAGTCTATGGGTGTAGCATCTCCATGCGCTGCAATCAAATCCACTGCATATCTTGAAATGGGCTGCAAGGGATCGTCATTGATCTCACTGCCCGCCACCACTGGAATGTATTCATCCAGCAGTTCAATCATTTGCCGGGCCATCCTGGTTTTGGCCTGTCCACGCAAGCCAAGAAACAAAATATTATGCCTTGAAAGCAGGGCCCTTTCCGTATCGGGAATAACAGAATCTTCGTATCCTAATATGCCGGGAAAGGCGTTTTCTTTTGCCTGTATTTTTTTGATGAGGTTGTTACGAATTTCATCTTTGATACTTTTGGAAGTGTAGCCGCTTTTTTTTAATTCGCCGAGGGTCTTGATTTTATTTATGCTCATTTTATTTTTTTAGTGATTCTTTTAACTGCTTTTTATTAAAAAATGCCTGCCAGGTTTAATACACCGTCTTCCTTTTTCCACTTTCAAAATCTTTAAAGATAAACGCTCCCAGTTTATCCAGCGATGCAAAGAAAGCTTTGCCATTATTCGTTTCTGTAAATTCCTGCACAAACTTTTGCAGGTATGGATCAGAGGCAATCATGAATGTGGTAATAGGTATCTTTAATTTTTTGCATTGTGTAGCCAGGCTCATGCAGCGGTTCAGGATTTTCCTGTCCACACCAAAACTGTTTTTATAATATTTTGTTCCCACTTTCAGGCAGGTAGGTTTGCCGTCGGTGATCATAAAAATTTGCTTGTTGGGGTTTCTTCGCTTGCGTAAAATATCCATTGCCAGTTCAAGTCCGGCAACAGTATTGGTGTGATATGGACCCACTTGTAAATATGGCAGGTCTTTTACTTCAATCGTCCAGGCATCATTGCCAAACACAACAATGTCCAGTGTGTCTTTTGGGTATTTTGTTTGTATCAGTTCACTCAATGCCATCGCCACTTTCTTGGCAGGTGTTATCCTGTCTTCGCCATACAAAATCATGGAGTGAGAAATATCAATCATCAACACCGTGGATGTCTGGCTTTTAAAATCTGTCTCTCTTATTTCTAAATCATCTTCGTGCAGTCGAAAATTTTCTGTACCATGATTAATTTGTGCATTACGGATAGAAGCAGTAAAATCGATCTGCTCCAGCGTATCACCAAATTGAAAAGGCCTTGTCTCCGGATTGATTTCATCACCACCACCGGGTTTGAAAGTATGATGATTACCTCCCTTTGTTTTCTTTAGTTTACCAAAAATTTCTTCCAGGCTTTTTTTGCGGATGCCCTGTTCTGTTTTGGGTGTAATTTTTATTTCACCTTTTTCTTTGCCTTCATCAATGTAGCCTTTCTCTTTCAGGTCTTCAAAAAAATCACCCATGCCGTACTCATTGTTGGTGAGCTTGTATTCTTTGTCCAGTTCATTCATCCATTGCATCGCTTCGCTTACATCGCCGTTGGTATAAGTAAGCAGCTGCATAAACAAATCGAGCAGTTGCTCAAATTTGCTTTTGGCATTTTCGCTGGGATCGTAGTGTGAAAAATTAAATCCTTTCATTAAATTTAGTTATCAGTGATGGGTAATCAGTATGCATATTTAGCTGCAATTTATGAAACATTTAAGCCTATCAATAAGTTCGGTTGTTAAATAAAAAACCTTCTGTGGTTAACAGAAGGTTTTTATCAATCACATTCAACAAAATTTATTTAGACTTCTTTCCACTATCTTTTACGGGAGCCGTATTGTCAATAACAGCTGGCGTTTCCAGCATTGGTGATTTGGCAGTTCCATACTGCTGTTCTATTGCATCAATGCCTTTTAAAAACTGGGCACCTCTTTCTGCATCATCATACACCGGACGCAGTTTATTACTAAGACCGGAAATAAAATTATCCCTTTCTAACTGGTATCTTATCTGCATACTCTTGGTGAGTGCCTGTTGAAGTTCAGCATCGGACATTTCGCCTAATGCAGCGTAGTAAGCCATTTGCTGCTGCAGGTCTATCTTTACCGACTTGCCTACTTTTTGTGCCAGCGTAGTATCACCAGCTTTGTAGCAGGCCTCTAAAAATTGTAAAGAAATATAATTGTGCTGCTGAGAAATAGACACCATCCCATAAGCAAAATTTTCATCCAGCATA
Source organism: Chitinophagaceae bacterium (assembly GCA_031368105.1). Classification (GTDB taxonomy): domain Bacteria; phylum Bacteroidota; class Bacteroidia; order Chitinophagales; family Chitinophagaceae; genus Ferruginibacter. Next base: position 32,206 of record JANLQY010000061.1, on the reverse strand, counting down.
TTCTTATCACACTTCTCCAGTAGTTTTTTGGCTTCGTCTTTTTTACCATGATCGGCAAGGTTAGCAGCAGCAGTGGCATAAGCCAGCCGGATGCTGTTTAAGTGCCTGCGGTTTTCTTCATCATAATATACACCCGGTTTGTCGGCATTGCCAAACACAAATTTACTGATCATCTTATCTGCCACCCATGGCCTGTTTACTTCACCATTTTCTACCGGCACCAGCCTGTTTGCCAAACCATCCTGGCGGATGTATTTATCAAAACCAAGCCCAATCCTGTCTGAGGTAAAATAAATAGGACGTTTCCATTTGTTAGCAGCAATGATATTTAAAATAGCAGCATCATTTTTTAATAAATATTGCTTGGGTATGTCAAATTTTAATTGGCTTGTTACGCTATCATCTGCATTGACAGTACCATTTTTTCTTACCAGATCAATATCTACAGGGATCGTTACTTTTTTTGTAGGGAAAGTATTATAGATCGTACCGTCTCCTGCCTGCCTTATTTTAGCTGGCTCATCACTTCCTGCATAATCTTTCATCATGCTGTATAAATCCATTGGGGTATCCGCAGATGTTGGGCTTGGGCTATAAATTACCTGATCTCTTCTTGTACCTTCTATTTGTTCTATGGACCATATTGGGTCTATCGGATCGCTTTCATTTACTTTATACCGAAGCTGGTTGATGTACCAGTCGATACCCAACAAACTGGAGTTGATAACCCTTATATCCCTGCGGATGCCTTCCACTTCCTGTGCATACCACAATGGATAAGTATCATTGTCACCAAAAGAAATTACGATGGCATTTTTATCACAACTTTCTAAATAATCAATAGCCAGGTCTCTTGCCAATACTTTTTTACTTCGGTCATGGTCGTCCCATTCCTGGCTGGCCATTAACACCGGCACAGCTGCAATGCAAACTGCTGCAGATAAATAATTGGCAATGCTGCCAGTCATAAATTTTGCCAGCATATCTTTTATAAATATTACCCCCAGCCCAATCCAGATAGCAAATGCATAAAACGAACCTACAAATGCATAGTCCCTTTCTCTTGGCATATTGCCCGGCATGTTGAGATAAATAACAATGGCAAGGCCGGTAAAGAAAAACAACAGGCCAACTACCAGTGTATCCTGTTTATCTTTTTTGTATTGATAAAATAAACCAAGCAATCCCAATATTAATGGCAGGGCAAATAAATTATTATTTGCTTTGTTGTGCTTCATGCTGTCAGGCATTTTCTGCTGGTCGCCGAGGCGGATTTTATCCCAGAATGGAATACCACTTTTCCAGTTGCCATCCCTTACATTGCTCAGTGCTTTTCCCTGTATATCATTTTGCTTACCGGCAAAATTCCACATAAAATAACGCATGTACATCCAGCCTATCTGGTATTGCATAAAGAAGCTGATGTTATCGCCCAGTGTTGGTTTATTACTCCACAATCCTGTTTTTGGGTCTTTGACAATACCTGCATAATCAGCATAATATTGTGCATGGCCCTGTTCATTACCGGCATCCCACATGCGTGGAAAAATATGTTCATCTTCGGGGTGGTAAGTAACACTTTGTTTTCTTCCTTTCTTTTCGTAGCCCTTGCTGGTTTTGATGTAAGTATCTTCATTGTTATAATCAGGCTGATACTCTTCACCCGTTACACTGCCTGCAGTAAAATCGGCTCCAAACATAATCGGTGTGTCCCCATATTGTTCCCTGCTTAAATAACCTACCAAACTCACGGGATTGTCCACATTGTACATATCCACTGCAGGGTCAGCATTGGAACGCAGTAAAGTAGTAACATAAGAAGAGTAACCCAGCATCATAAAACTAAGGCTCCATAAACTAAGCTTTAAGAAATTCCAGTTGTTTTTATTGGCAATGCGTAAACCAAAATATATCAGTACCGCCATCAGCACAAAGAAAAATGCAAAGCCGGTAAAGAATGGAAGGCCAAAATCGTTTACAAATAAAACATCAAACATACCAGCACCTTTGATAGAATACTGGATCACAAATTTTTGAACCACACCCGTAATAGTGCAGCCAAGAATGAAAGCAATAACGATACCCCAGGTGGTTACTTTATAACGTTTAAAATAATACAGCATCACCATTGCAGGAATGGTAAGCAGGTTTAATAAATGCACCCCGATAGATAGCCCCATCAGGTAGAATATTAAAATGAGCCAGCGGTCGGCTCCGGTAAAATGTCCTTTGATACCAATCTTTTCTTCTTCCGTTACTGCACTTTCCCATTTCAATGCAGCCCAAAAAACGATGGCTGTAAAGAAAGACGAAAGAGCATATACTTCACTCTCTACGGCACTGTACCAAAATGAATCGGAAAAGCAATAAGCCAATGAACCAACCACACCGGCGGCCATGATGGTAAATATTTGTTCGCCGGATAATTCACCTGTAGCTTTCAGCAATTGTTTTTTGGCAAAATGGGTTATGCTCCAAAACAAAAATAAAATGGTGAAGCCGCTGGCCAATGCACTCATGAGGTTTACCCCAGTGGCGGCATGTTTAGCATCAAAGGGAGCCATAAACAAACGGCCAATCAACACAAATAACGGGGCTCCAGGTGGATGGGGAATTTGTAATTTATAAGCACTGGAAGCAAATTCACCACAGTCCCAAAAACTGCCCGTGGCTTCCATTGTCATAATATATACAGTACAGGCAATAAGACATATTACCCATCCGGTAATGTTGTTGATCCGTTTATAATTCATATAGTCGTTGGTTATTAAGGTGGCAAATATAAATAGTTTGTGGTTTGCAGTTGTTAGTTTGTGGTTATTTATGATTTTTTTGAGCCGGGAAGCAGATTGCTGCTGTTTTACAATTTACTGTCTGTAAAAAAACCGCCTCATTTTTCATGAGACGGTTTCGTTTTTATGTGATGGCTTTAAGTACTGTTGTTATTCGCTCAACACTGTTTTAGTTACCGCATCTGTGTCAGTAAATACATTAACATAATATACTCCTTTGTTGATTGCCGGTATATCAGCTGTTAAAGTATTGGCACCATTTTGAATTTGTAATTTTTGGGCTGTCACAATCCTTCCGGCTGCATCTACCACCCTAAAGTTAATCAGCTGCTGCTGGTTACTGTTCACATTTATTTTTACAGCAGCTGCACTTGATGACAGGGAAATATTATCAATGCTGAATGATTTGATGTCCAGTAAATTAACAGAGATCGTTCTGCTGTAAGTAACACTGTTATCCCTGTCTGTCATAGCAAGCCTGTAATAATTAATACCTCTTACCGGTGAATTATCCAGCAGGCTGTAGTTGTTTTGTAAATTGCTATTGTTATTAGATTCAATTCGGCCGATGCTTTCAAACCTGCGTCCATCGGCACTTCTCTGCACTGTGTAATGGCTGCTGTTAACCTCCGAAGTGGTACGCCATTGCAATTGTACTTTACCTGCATTATTTCTGCCAGAAAAATCAAGCAGGGTAACAGGCAAAATACCTGGATTAACTATTACACTCAGGGTGTCCGTTCCTGATAGACCGGCACTGTTAGTCGCTCTCAACTGAAATGAATAAGTACCGGCAACTAAGTTTGAAAGTGCAGTATTGGCTTTACTTGCATTGGTAATTGTAACCTGGGCAGGACCGGCAATTTTTGTCCAGGTATAGCTGATAATTGTTCCGCCTCTTCCGGTTCCACTTATTATTACAGAGTCAATTGGTAATGTTACTAGCTTATCAAGTCCTGCATTAACTATTGGAGTGCTGTCAATCAAACCTGCCTTCACCATTATTTTAGATGAATAAGGTTGTAGTGTAAGTGTTCCATTATAGATGGTACTGTCCACTCCAATATATTTTGCATCCAGTGTTATATTTTTTACCACATTCGTGGCATTGTATTCAAAACGAACCTGGCTGCTTACCGTATTGACAGTTGCATTGGCTTCATAAAATTCAATATCATCAAGATAAGTAATGCCCGAACCTTCTTCTACCGCAATTACAAAACTTGCTGCTGTTTCTGTAGTTGGTCCAACTAATAAAAATTCATGTGTCATTTTACCAATACCAAATGACTGTGACTGTTGGGCAATAATATCATTGAAAGGTGATACTGTTTTTCTTAAATAAGCCTTTACAATACCATTAGCAGAAGTGCCATAAGTGGTAACCCTGATAATATATTTTTTGCTGCTGCTTACTGCACCGATCGGGCTGTGCAACTGGCAAAACCTGCCTGACTGAGCTACAGTAAAATTAAGTCGTAATGAACCTACTCCTGTTATTTTACTGGTATTGTCCCAGGCTGCTGTGGCGTTGCTGCTAAAGAGAGTGATATTATTGATGTTGCTGGCAAACTGTGTATTTACAAATAAATTGCTGCCAATGGTATTGGTCAATGTATAAGGCTGTATTTTTTGAGCAGGTTTTTTTGAATTAAGATCATAGTTGGCAAATGCCCTCCATCCATCTAAAGAATAGGGTGATGTTGGAATAGCAGCACCACCTTCTGTACTGTAAATTTCCATTGAAATTCCTGCATCCGAAGGAGCATTATAATAATTACTGTCAATAACACCTAAAGCCCTTACGTTATCTTGAAGTGTGTTGACAACCGGTGTGTTTAAACCTGCATTGGTATAATATAGATTATTCTGTGCAGCAGTAGTTGGGAAAGAAATATTCTTTTTGATGTTGAGGTTGGTAATAGAACCATAAGCCCAGCGCATGAAACTGATATCCCTTTTATTATTGTACAAAGTATTTCCCCTGATAGTAACATTATAAGGATTGTTACAATGAATACCATTTTTAGCAACATTGAAAACGGTATTATCAAGTATGCTTACATTCATTGATCTTCCATCTAAAAAAATACCGCCAATAACAGGTGAAGATGAAGTAGTACCCTGAGGTGCTCCTATTCCATTATATACAATATTATTCCTCACAATCCTGTTGGTATAATATTTTCCCGGACTTGCATCTGTACCGGCAACCCATGTATAAATACCACCACAGTCATCCAGCACATGACAGAAATTACTTACTATATTGTACTGAACCACCACATCGTTTCCATTAAACTGAATGCCTGCAATACCTGAGGAGTCAACTGTATTATATTCTATCAGTGAATTGGATGAAGCAATAACTGCAATACCCCTGTAGTCATTACCTTCATACCAGGAACCCATACCCGGAAACTGTCCTGAATTTTTCACCACACAATTTCTAACTGTTACATTGGGTTTGTAACCATCACTTACCTCTATTGCATTACATAAAATATTGGTAGTATTTACTCCGTCAATTAAAATATCACCACTGTTCCAAATTTGCACAGCTTTGCCACCACAATTTGTAATATCACAATTCTTAACACTGATATTTCCACCGTTCATTGAATAAACTGCACTCATGTTGGCACCTTCAAAACTCAGGTTGGCAGCACTGATAAAAGTTTTGTTGCCCATATCTAATAAAGTATCAATGGTGCTAACCCTTACTGAATAATCAGTTGGTGCAGCTGCACCAAAATACACCAGGATCTTTTTTGCGGCAGTATCAAAATACCATTCACCAAACTGATCCAAAGTCCTGCGGTCATTCGTGAAAAAATATCCGTAGCCTGCCGAAGCATTTGATAGTATCGGAAGCGTTCCTGAATTATAACTTTTTCTCAACCTGTAACCAATAGTACCTGTTGCCGACTGGCTTGTGATAATTTCCTTCTCCAGTGTCCACAGGTTTTTACGAATAACCACTTCAGCACCTGTCCAGTCAACACTTGCAGACAATGTATTGTCAGTAATAGAATAACTGGTAGCATTTTGATAAGTTAAATACCCTCCATTAGCATCACTTGCATTTGGATAGCGGCCTATTTGCTGCGGCCTTCCATTAATGCTAACCATGTTAAGATTACTTTTAGCGGCAACACTGCTTTCGTAAACACCACCACCTATTGAAGTCCAGCTTCTGATAGTGGTAAAGCCAGATATAAGTGGCCTTGCACCAGTACCATAAGCAGAAAAATTCAGGTTGTTTCTGTTTACAATTACAGTTCCAGAAAATACGTCTCCCCGGTTAAAGAAGATGCTGTCGTTTGCTGCATAAGTGAATGAATTTACTTTAGCTATTGATTTCCATGCAGTGACCGGAGATGTGCCTTCATTGGCATCGCTGCCGGCAGCAGAAACATAATAGTTTGTTGCATTTGCAGTGGCTGCAAAAAAAACAAAGAGTAAAATTAATAGTTGTTTCATAGTAGTAGGGTTTAATTTTCTCAGGATTTATTGATTTTAAATTTTAAACAAAAGTTTATCAGTACGAAAAAAAAATTCGTTTTTTAACTGCTGTCTTTTTTGAGATAACAGTTACTTAAAAACTATAACAAGACTGTAATGCAGTTTTAAAAATCTGCAATTTTAATCTCAACACTTACCAAAATCTTTTTTGAAAAAATAACATTCAATGAAGCAGTTGCTTTTGCAGCAACCAGAATGTTGTCTGTAGTAGGTAGTGTTTTCATAGTTTCCATTTTTAGTAAAACAAAAAAGTTGTACGGGCTTGTTTTACTATCTTTTAAAATGAAGCTTTGGAAAATCTAAAAATGAAATGTAGCGTGGAGGCTGTTGGTTTCATTTCATAGGGTTTCTGGGCTTACGGATTTTTTATTTTCTGGGTCTTGTAAAATTTAGTTGAACTTTCGTTTACCAAATTTCACATTCAACATTTAGCCAAAATTATGCCAAAAATTAATTTTCAGTTGGCAAGCCTGCAATTTCCGTATTTTTAAATGGGAGATGAAAAGCCTGTACACAGTGGGTTTCAGGCAATGAACAGTTGCCTGCACGGCAACAGAAGTGTGAAGTTGTTTTCATAGTTTCCAAAATAAAAGTACGGTAGTAATAATTTTCCAGGTATTGCTCAACAGAATAAAACAGTACCTGGCGGATTACTTTTAAAAACAAAAAAAAAGGTCATTTATTGTAATTAACCTGTGAATTAAAAAAAATCGGGTACTTGTTCTTTTGTTTATCGTAAAAATACTTATGGCGGAATCGTATTTTTTCAGTAAAGTAAAAAGTTGAATAAATATTCGTCTCTTGGAACCGCTGCTTAGTAAAAGATATTCATTGTTCCAATCCAGCCAGCCGAAGTTGTGTACTGACTTTTGTTTTAATAGCAATTTATTTGTGTCACTCATCTAACTTTAAAAACTTGTCCATACGGCAGTAATTTTTTATAGTTCTTAATCCAATAATTTACAATGAAAGAACTATCAAATTTATTTGCTTTCATGAAGATTGAATCTACGGATTTACCAGAATTCCAAATACTAGTTTCTCCATACTTGCTAAAATAAGGTGGAACGTAACAATTTACCACAACACTTTTCAATGAAGAACACTCTTCTATATTCCAGTCCTCAAGGGATGCAAAATTGTCAATTGTTGCAAATGATATTTTTTGATAGTCATTATTTATTATAAAAAGTTCAGAATGCAATTCAGTCATCCATTGAAAATCTTTTTCGAAATTTTTTAAAAATAGTATTGGATTTTTGTCTTTGAAAAATATTGTTTGCCCTGCAATTTTTAAAGTATCAATGTCGTGAAACTCTCCAACCTCAATAAAATTTTCCTTTTTAGGATTATATAAAAAGCTATGGTCTTGCCATTTTTTTGTCCAAACTATGTCAAGAAAACCGTCATTGTTTTTGTCTGCAAAGAATAAGTTTGAATTGTTAGTTCCATAACCGGAGTCAACGAGTATTGTCTTGAATTGGGTATTATGTTGTTTGTCTGCCTTGAAGTAAGAAACTGAATCATTTTTATAAACAGATAGTACAAATAGCTTATTATCAATTGCTGCTGTGTCAGATTGAAAAACTTTTGAAATTTCCTTAGCACCTTTACTTGTATCTAAAGAAAAAATGATACTCGATTTGGAAGAATTCGTTTTCTTTTCCTTGCAGGCAAGGAAACAAATTGTCAAAATAAGAACAATAAAAATAGTTGACTTTATCATTATTTAAAAGTGTCGCACAGTATGGCAAACAACAAAATTTATACGCAACTACAAAGAATACAAAAATGCTTTTAGCAATTCAGCATCCGCATTTATTTTAGTACTCTTCTTTTCCAAACTTAATTGTTGCTGAATAGCTGTCGGGATTGGTACTGCTTCACCAATTACCGGTTCCACCACATCATAAAATTTTACTGGGTGGGCCGTTTCCAATACAAGACCTTTTTGTGAAGGATACTGTTGCAAATACCGTTGCAACCCAAGATACCCAACCGCTCCGTGAGGATCGAGCAGGTAATCATTATTTTGATAAACTGATTTCAGTGTCTCCTTTGTTTCATCATCGGTAATACTGCAACTGCTCAATACTTTTTTAAGATTCACAAATTGGTTATCAAAAATTTCCAGTATCCTCACAAAGTTGCTGGGGTTGCCCACATCCATTGCATTGGAGATGGTAGCCACTGCTTTCTTCGGTTCGTATTTTTCAGTTTGCATAAATGCTGGCACCACATCATTCGCATTGCAGGCTGCAATAAAATGCTGCACCGGCAAGCCGGATACATGCGCCAATATGCCTGCACAAATATTTCCAAAATTTCCGCTGGGCACAGCTATTACCGGAGGATTGACCCCATCCCCTAAAGAGGAACTAAGCCATTGCTTATAAGCAAAGAAATAATAAAACTGCTGCGGCAACCAGCGGGCCACATTGATTGAATTAGCAGAAGTAAGAAATAGTTTTTCACCCAGTTCTGAATCTGTAAAAGCATGCTTTACCATTTGCTGGCAATCATCAAATGTGCCTGCCACTTCCAGTGCATGAATATTTTTACCCAGTGTAGTTAATTGTTTCTCCTGCACCGAACTTACTTTTCCAGATGGATACAGTATCACCACTTCCACTCCATCCACATCATAAAATCCATTGGCTACAGCCCCGCCGGTATCACCTGATGTAGCTACCAGCACCGTAACTTTTTGTTTCAAATCTTTTACAAAATAACCAAGGCAGCGGCTCATAAACCTGGCACCAATATCTTTAAAAGCCAGTGTGGGTCCATGATACAGCTCCAGTGAAAAAATATCTGCTGTTACTTTTACCAAAGGAATATCAAAGTTCACTGTTTCATTTACAATCCTTCTTAACTCCGATTCCGGTATGGTATCGCCAACATAAGGGGCAATTACCCGGTAGGCTATTTCTTCATTGGAATATTGTGTAATATTTCCTATTATCTCTTTTGGAAAAACAGGTATCCGTTCCGGAAAGTACAACCCTTTATCTGGTGCCTGTCCTTGTATCGTAGCTTCTTTAAAACTTACTTTGGGTGATTGGTGGTTGGTACTGTAGTATTGCATTTTTGATTACACGAATTTTTGATTGCACTAATTTTTACGAATTACACGAATTCATTTTTATTGAAGAAGTTTATTGTAATTGAAGTTACTGATCACTATTCACTGATAACTTTTACCCCATCCATATTAATGGTGGTTACATAAGTATGGTAGGCTAATCCAATCTTTTCATAAATTTCTATCATCACATTTTCTACCTGCTTTGCTGTTGCTTCTTCTTTGCTCAGCATGAATAATGATGGGCCTGAACCGGAAATGCCGCCACCCAATGCGCCTGCTTCTTTGCATCTTTTCTTTACTTCATCAAAACCGGGGATTAAAATACTTCTTACCGGTTCTATGATCACGTCTTCTAAGGAACGGCCAATAAGTTCCAAATCATTTTTCATAAAGCCTGCTACCAGGCCGGCAATATTGCCCCATTGTTTAATGGCATCTTTCAGCAACACTTCTTTACGCAAAATCTGCCGGGCATCTTTTGTCCTTACTTCTATTTGCGGATGCACTACTGTTACATACAATTCCGGTACAGGAATCACTACAATATCTAAAGGATAAATACTTCTTATCAAAGTAATGCCGCCATAAATACAGGGCGCAATATTGTCCGCATGTTTTACACCGGTTGCTACTTTTTCTCCAAACATGGCAAAGCGTACCAGGTCTTCTTTACTGTAAATATTTCCCAGTAAATGATTGGCTGCCACTACTGCACCAGCGGCACTGGCAGCGCTGGAACCTATGCCGCTGCCGGGTTTTATTTTTTTGTGAATGGTTACTTCAAAGCCAATATTGCCCTGCAGTTCGTTGATCATTTCTATTAAAGGAGCGCCTGCAGTATTTTGTGCAGGATCACTTGGCAACGGATAGCCATCTGCACTGTGAATGATAATTTTCTTTTCATCCAGCAACTTTACTTCCATCAAATCATTGGGATCATTGAGGCATAAACCAAGTATATCGAAACCGCATACCAGGTTGGCTACAGTACCTGGTGCATGAACACGAACAATACGCCCCCCATCCCCTAAAGGGGAGTTATTCACAGTCTCTATTTTTTTCGGTGAAGTCAAAATGTTTATTTTTATTTTGTTACGAAAAAATATACCAATCAATTTTATTTCTCCATAATAATCTTAATCTTCCACAACAATCAGGGTGGTTAAATTACTCCCCTTTAGGGGATGGGGGCGGCATTAAACCCTTGCTGCCCTAATGATATCTGCAAACACACCCGATGCCGTTACTGCCGCACCTGCACCTGCACCTTTTATCACCAATGGCTGATCTGTATAACGGTCTGTATAAAAAAGTACAATATTATCTTTACCATACAGGTGATAAAAATCATGCTGCGGATTGATGTGCTGTAAACCTACAGAAGCTTTTCCATTTTCATACTTTGCCACAAATTTTAATTTATTGCCTGCCTCTGCCGCTGCTTCAAATATTTTTTTAAAGTGTTCTTCATGCACTTCCATTGATTTGTAAAAGTCTTCCACCGAGCCTTCCATACAGGCTGCAGGCATAAAAGAATTATTGTCAATGTCTTCCATTTCAATATGCTCACCAGCCTCACGGGCCAATATCATTATCTTACGCATTACATCTTTCCCGCTTAAATCAAGGCGTGGATCAGGTTCTGTATAACCTTCGTCCTGTGCCTGTTTTACTACTGATGCAAAAGATTTTTTTCCATCATAATTATTAAAAACAAAATTGAGGGTGCCGCTTAATACTGCTTCCATTTTGTGAACCTTATCACCGCTCCTGACAAGGTCGTTCAATGTGGAGATAATTGGCAAACTGGCGCCCACATTGGTTTCAAAAAGAAACTTTGCATTAAAATCACCAGAAAGTTTCTTTAATTTTTTATAATAATCATATCCCGATGAACAGGCCACTTTATTACAGGCCACCACCGAAATACTTTTCTCCAGCAGCTTGTCATAAACAGCTGCAAGCATTTCATTGGCGGTTACATCTGCAAAAACAGTGTTTCGTAAATTTTTTGTCTGCAGTATTTTTATATACTCACTCATGTCCATTGGCTGGCCAGCCTCTAATAATTCTTTCCATTTATCCAAGTTAATTCCCTGGTCATTGATCAGCATTTTTTTGCTGTTGGCCAATCCTGCCACATTTATTTTTATCCGCATGTTTTGCAACAAATATTGCTGTTGCTGTTGCAGCTGTGCTACCAGTTTACTACCTACATTGCCCACACCGGCAATAAATAAATTGATCTCTTTATAAACAGTTTCAAAAAATTCTTCGTGCAGTACATTGATGGCTTTCTTTACATCATGCACTGATATTACAGCAGAAATATTTCTTTCTGAAGAACCTTGTGCAATAGCCCTTACATTCACACCATTGCGGCCAAGGTTGCCAAACATTTTACCACTGATACCCGGATGGCTTTTCATGTTATCACCCACCAGTGCTACAATCGCCAGTTCTTTTTCAACAATTATTGGATCTACTTTTTTTGTTTCTATTTCATACGCAAACATTTCATCAATTGCTTTCTTTGCATCATCCGCATTCACTGCATCAATACCCACGCAAATAGAATGTTCCGATGAACCCTGCGTTATCAAAATAACATTGATCTGTTTGGTGGCCAATGCTTCAAATAATCTTTTTGAAAAACCCGGGATACCCACCATGCCACTGCCTTCCAGGCTCAGCAAGGCTATGTTGTTGATACTTGAAATACCACGGATACCATTTCCATTAAGCGTTGATTCTTTTTGAATAACAGTGCCATAATCCTGCGGTGCAAAAGTATTTTTTATCCAGGTGGGAATACCCTTACTGCTCACCGGCTGTATGGTAGGCGGATAAATTACTTTGGCGCCAAAGTGCGACAGTTCCATCGCTTCCTGGTAAGATATCTGCGGAATAATTTTTACGTTGGCAACCAGTCTTGGGTCTGCTGTCATCATGCCGGATACATCTGTCCAAATTTCCAGCACATCAGCATTTAATGCGGCGGCCACTATGGCGCCGGTATAATCAGAACCGCCTCTTCCCAAAGTGGTATTGATGCCATTTGCATCGCTTGACACAAAACCCGGCATCATAAATAAAGATGCTGTGGAGGCAGAAAAATAATCGTTTATTTTTTTATTAGTAACGGCAAAGTCAACAGCCGCCGATCCAAAATTAGAATTGGTTATAATTAATTCTCTTGAATCTATCCATTCGCACTCTCCCAGCTCTGCTTTTAATTTGGCTGCAATAATTTGTGACGATAAAATTTCGCCATAACTCACCACCCTGTCTTTTGTTCTTTCTGATAATTCCCTCAATAAAAAAATACCATTGCAGATATCTTCTATTTCATTGCAAAACGTTTTTACCAAACTCAATACACTGCTTTGCTGAGTCAATGGTATCAGTTCTCTTACTGTTTGTAAATGACGTTGTTCAGCTTCCAGCAATTTTTCTTTGTAGCCTTCATTATTTTCTGATGCCAGTTTACAGCATTGCAGCAACAAATCGGTGATGCCACCCAAAGCAGATACCACCACTACCGTTTTATCAGTTTTAATTTTTTCTTTTACAATCGCAATTACTTTGCTGATATTCTCTGCATTCTTTACTGAACTTCCTCCAAACTTTAAAACCTGCATGACTTCTTTATTTGTATGTGTTATGTAAATTAGTAATTAATTATTCCTGTTGTGAATAAAAGCAAACTGCCCAATGGTGATATGAAAAAGTGCAACCCTTATCGGGTTGTAACAATAGTAGTAATAGTGGTTCCGCCTGCATGAGCCGGGATGGATGATTTGTGTAAGCTGATAATTAATTTCACTTGTACCACTTTTTTTGAGATAGCTAAATTAGTAAAATATTTCTAATCCCGGCGGAACTATTTAAAATATTAAAAGTATCTTGCTACTTTCGTTGCATTGCTGCCAAGATTATCACAGTTTGATTAAAAAATATTTAATATGGATCACCAATCTACCCGTGGATTGCAGCAGTTTAAAAATTTAGTAGGTATCAAGTTCCAGTTGTACAACAGCCTGTTTACCTCTCTCCCATTTCACCGTATAGAAAAAACCGGTATCCTGTTATCCCTTTTATCCAACAATTGCGAAGACGGCTACCGGAAAAAACAAAGCCCTGCAGAAATCATTGAAGAATTTTTTTCAAAGCATACTACTTACCAGCAGCCGCAGGAAAGGCTTGACCTGCTTTTTCGTTTTATCCAGTACATCGAACGGCAGGTTGTGTTATTTGATGCGTTAGAAGATGCTTCTTTCAAAGAAGTAAACGACCTGGGTGGCGTGGGTACTTTAAAACATTTAGAAAGTGAAGTAATACAAAATAACAAACAGGAAGAGCTGAAAGAAAAACTGAAGACCTTTGGCATACGCCTGGTGCTTACTGCCCATCCCACACAATTTTATCCGGGTTCTGTACTAGGCATCATCAATGACCTGTCGAATGCGCTAGCTGACAATAATACATCTCAAATAAATATGTACCTGCAGCAGTTGGGTAAAACACCTTTCTTTAAAAAACAAAAACCAACGCCGTATGATGAAGCGATGAATCTAATCTGGTATTTGGAAAATGTTTTTTACCCGGCATCCGGCAGGATCATTTCATTTTTAAAAAACCAATTCCCCGATACCGTTACCAATAGCAATCCCATTATCAACATGGGCTTTTGGCCGGGTGGCGACCGGGATGGTAATCCTTTTGTAAATGCTGCCACCACTTTAAAAGTAGCAGACGCACTAAGAGGCGGCATCATCAAATCTTATTATTTAGAAATACGAAGGATCAAGCGCAGGCTTACATTTGAAGGAGTGGATGTTATTTTGAATAACATTGAAAATGACCTGTACAATAATATTTTTATCCCAGGCCAGCGTACCCAATTATCCAGGGAAGGTATATTGGGTGAGCTGAATAAAATAAGGGAGATCATTATTTATAAACACAATAATTTATTTCTTCACCTGGTAGATCACCTCATTAATAAAGTACATGTTTTCGGATTGCATTTTGCTTCGCTGGATGTAAGACAGGAAAGCACCATACATGGTAAAGTGCTGGAATTGGTTGCTGCTACAACGGCTTTACCTGCTGATTATAAAAATAAAACTGCAGCAGAAAAAATTGAAGCGCTGACCAGCATCACTGAAACAGCAGAAGAAATAAAAACAGATAACCCAGTTTTTGCAGACACGATTGAATCTATCAAAGCCATCAAAACGATACAGGATTTTAATGGCGAGTCTGGTTGCAACCGCTACATCATCAGCCAGTGCAACAGTGCATTGAACGTGATGGAAGTGTATGGCCTGTTCTTATTATGCGGATGGAAAAAAGAAAGCATGAGCATTGACATTGTGCCACTGTTTGAAACAGTAGATGATCTACAAAATGCTTTTGGAATAATGGAAATGCTTTACAGCAATGAAACATACGCAGCACATCTTGCCAAAAGAAATAACCGGCAAACCATTATGCTTGGCTTTAGTGACGGTACTAAAGATGGCGGCTACCTGATGGCCAACTGGAGTATTTATAAAGCGAAAGAAGAACTCACCAGCATCTCTAAGAAATATAATATAGAAGTGGTTTTCTTTGACGGACGTGGCGGCCCTCCATCAAGAGGTGGTGGTAAAACGCATAAGTTTTATGCCTCCATGGGACAAAATATTTCTAACCGTGAAATACAATTGACGGTGCAGGGACAAACAGTGAGTTCCAACTTTGGTACTATTGATGCAGCACAGTACAATATTGAGCAACTGCTTCATGCAGGCATATCCAACGACTTATTCAACAACCGTGAAAGAACATTGCAGAAAGAAGAAGAAACCTTGCTACAGGAACTGGCCGATACCAGTTATGTAAAATACTGTTCGCTAAAAGACCATCCTTATTTTGCTGATTATTTATCCCAGATAAGCCCTTTAAAATTTTACAGCGAAACCAATATTGGCAGCAGGCCGGCTAAGCGGAATGGCGGCACTAAATTATCTTTTAAAGATCTACGTGCCATTCCTTATGTGGGTGCATGGGCACAGCTGAAACAAAATGTTACTGGCTACTTTGGCGTGGGTACTGCTTTGCAGGAAATAGAAAAGCAGGGTAAATTTCCAGACGTAAAAAAATTATACCGCAACTCCCTTTACTTTAAAACATTGCTGGATAATTGTGAGATGGCAATGAAAAAATGTTTCTTCCCTTTAACCGAATTTGTATCAAAGGATGAAAAGTATGGAGAGATATGGAATACCATCCATAACGAACATTTACTCACCAAACAATACATACTCAAGTTGTCGGATAAAATGGAACTGATGAGTGATTACCCGGTGGATCAGTTGTCTATCAACATGAGGGAAAGAATTGTGTTGCCATTGCTTACGATACAGCAGTATGCCATCATGAACATCCGTGAAATAGAAGATAACCTGGTGAATTCACCGTTAAAAGAAACCTATGAAAAACTAGTGATGCGTTCTTCATTTGGAATCATAAATGCAGGAAGGAACTCAGCATAATTTTAAAAAATATAAGCGTTAAAAATATTTTTGTACCGGCTAATTTTTCCATGGCAGCATTGTTGTGTCACTCATTTGTACAGAATACATGATGGCATCTTTTAACCAGACAATTTAATACGAACTGAAATACGATTTAAGTTAATGAACCAGCTGTAAAGTTTTGCAGAACCGCAAATGAATATTTCATAAGTTTGAAAATATATTGCTATCCCATTTTTTAATCAACTTTTATAAAACCGGATTTTAAGTATTTAAACAAAACCAAATGAAAAAAATATTCATTACTTTCATCAGCTTACTATCGCTTCAGCTTGCACAGGCTCAGGAAAATTTACCAACTGATTATCTTACCAAAGAATTTCATGCAGCCCGGCGGGAGGCTTTCAGAAATTTGATGCCGGCCAATTCAGTAGCAGTTATTTTCTCTTATCCTGAAAGAGTTTTCTCAAAAGATGTAAATTATGTTTTTCACCAAAACCCCGATCTTTACTATCTTTCAGGATATAAAGAACCCGATGCTGTATTGCTGTTGTTCAAAGAACCACAGCAATCAAATGGTCAGCAATACAAAGAACTTTTTTTTGTAAGGCAACGGGATGTATCAAGAGAAACATGGACGGGCCGACGGCTTGGTGCAGAAGGAGTAAAAAATAAACTCGGCTTCAGCAATGTTTTTACCGGGAAAGAATTTGAAAGTTTTGGTATCGACTTTAAAAAATTTACTACTGTAGTGTACGACGATATTCCGGAAGATGTAAAAAATGACGGCAGTGGTTTTGATTTATTTGGGCTGCTAAAAACATTCAAAGAAAAAATTCCGGCATCTCCATCAAAGGCAGAAAGAGAGGCTCACAGCGAACTACAGCTGATTGCCACTTATGCTTCAGCCAGCAACCTCACAAATATTATTGCTTACGAAAAAAATAAAGCAGCCGGCAATGAAGCATTAAAAAATAATGCACTGATAAATGAGTTTCTAAACATTAAAGATCCAAAAGCCCTGGATCCATTTATTGCAAAAATTAAAGCCCAGAAAAAATTAGGTACAGATATTTTTACTGAAATCACCCAGCAACTGAGAGAAATAAAAACAGCAGAAGAACTGGTACTGATGAGAAAGTCGGTAGGGATATCCTGCATGGCACATGCCGAAGCAATGAAAGCCATTACACCCAATACAAGCGAAAGGGAAATAGAAGGTATCCATACTTTTATTCATAAAAAAAATGGCGCTGAAGACGAAGGCTATCCACCCATTGTTGGTGCAGGTGGCAATGGCTGTATTTTGCATTACGAAGAAAACAGTGCATTAAAAATAGACAACCAACTGTTGCTGATGGATGTGGGAAGTGAGTACCACGGCTACTCTGCAGATGTAACCAGAACGATACCTGCCAACGGGAAATTTACAGCAGAACAAAAAGCTATTTACCAACTGGTGTATGATGCACAGGAAGCTATTTTTAAATTGTGTAAAGGAGGTACTCCCTTTGATGCACTGAATGAAAAAGCAAATGAAGTATTGGCAGCAGGCATGATAAAATTAGGCATTATAAAAACTGCAGATGAAATTCAAACATATTATCCGCATGGATGCAGCCACCACCTTGGCTTGGATGTACATGACAAATCTGGGTATGGTATGCTGAAAGAAAATATGGTGATCACGGTTGAGCCCGGCATCTACATCGCTGCAGGCAGCCCCTGCGATAAGAAGTGGTGGAATATTGGGGTACGCATTGAAGATGATGTAATCATTGGCAAAGAAAAATGTGAAAATATTTCAGCTAGTGCACCAAGAAAATGGGAAGATATAGAAAAGCTGGCAGCAGAAAAAAGCAGCTTTAATGATATGCAATGATGAAATGATCATTCTGTAGGAAAGTAAAATAAACTTTTCAAAATAAAAAAAGGGCGTTGAAAATTCAACACCCTTTTTATTTCAGAAAAAAATAACCAGTGAACTTTTATTTTGGTAATAATACATGATCAATTACATGTATCACACCATTGCTTTGATTTACATCCTTAATAGTTACATAGGCCGTCCCCCCATTTTCATCTTTGATAGCTAATTTTTTTCCTTCCATGGTTACAGTCAGCATACCACCAGCCACTGTCTTAACCATTGCTGATCCATTACCAGCCTTTATCAGCTTTACAATATCCATTGCAGTAAATTTTCCGGCAACAACATGGTAGGTTAATACTTTTGTAAGCATTTCTTTGCTTTCTGGTTTCAGTAAATTGGTTACAGTACCATCGGGCAATAAATTAAATGCTGCATTGGTAGGGGCGAATACGGTAAACGGGCCAGTGCTTTGCAATGTGGGAACCAATCCTGCAGCTTTTACCGCAGCTACCAAGGTAGTATGGTCTTTACTGTTTACAGCATTGGATACAATGTCTTTTGAAGGATACATTGGAGCACCTCCAACTTCTACTGTTTTTTCTTTAGCAGTCATCTGGGCAAACGTTGCATTACCAAAAAAAATACTGGCTGCTGTCATCATTAGAATACTTAACTTTTTTATTTTTGTTTTTTTATTTTTTAATAATTTATATAAACATTTACGGCAGATGAAGAATGATGGATTTAAAAAAATAAAAAAATATTTACACCCAAATGGAAACTTGATTTTGAAATTGTAAAATCAATAAATAAAAATGCCGGTTGAAAAACAACCGGCATTTTTAAATTATTTTCTTAAAAAATATTTTACATCTTACCCATCACAACAACTTCAGTAGGTGTGTCAGCAGGCTTGCTGCTGGCAGGTTCCAGGGATACGGCAAAGGCCTGGGCACTTCCAAAAGATTTCATTTTCTGAATGGTATATTGATTGCCTTTCTTTGTAGTAATGATAATCCCTG
Source organism: Chitinophagaceae bacterium (assembly GCA_031368105.1). Lineage (GTDB taxonomy): Bacteria > Bacteroidota > Bacteroidia > Chitinophagales > Chitinophagaceae > Ferruginibacter. Next base: position 13,382 of record JANLQY010000061.1, on the reverse strand, counting down.
CGTTAACAGGTTTCCCATCTACTATAGCCCACAACTCATATTGTTTACCTTTCGGGGCTTCAGGCAGATTAGCAGGATCAACAAATACTTCGCCTGTATTTTTTATCCAGAATACTTTGGCTGCTGCATCGGGTGCTGTCGGCTGTCCGCTTAATGAAACGGGTGTGCTATATTTACTTTGTACTTTTTCTAAATAGCCTTCCATACCATTGGCTTTTTCCTTCAGGCTGCTTACTATTTCTTTACTGGCTTCCAGTTCTTTATTAACAGCACGATTTTTATTATACAGCATAAAATTCAGCACCGCACTGCCAATCAATAACACAACAGATGCCGCTGCCACATTTTTCCAGAATGATGAAATAGGAATTACACTGGCTGTTGCATTTGTAATTGGTACTACTTTCGCTTTCTCGGGTTCATTGATCTGTGCAAATATTTTTTCCTTTACAGATGGATCGGGCTGCAAATGATATGCTTTGGAATACAAGTCCATACCAGCTTCTATCTGAGCCAATTCATCAGTAACTTCAGAATATTGCTCCGCCCATTGCAACACCTGTGTGGCTTCCTGCTGAGAAGCTAAGCCTGTTGCGTAAAGCTCTAATAAACCTGATGATATAATGTCATTATTTTCCACCTATGTGTGTTGTATAAATTTTCTTAATTCTAAAATTGCTGTCCTCATTTTTGTTTTTACCGTACCCAAAGGAATACCTAACTCTTTGGATATTTCATCTTGGGTAAACCCATTGAAATATGCCATATCAATAATCAGCCGCTGATCTGCTTTAAGAGTTGAGAGTTGTTTTTTCAGGCCCAGAGTATCGAATTTTTCAATGCCTGAATTATTATCCTGCAAATTACTTACGGAATTTTCATCCCCAGAGATTTTACTTTGCTTTTTGTACCCTTTACTGCGAAGGGTATCAATAGTAAGATTTCTTGTAAGGTTGAGCATCCACGTAAAAAGACGCCCCTTGGTTTTATCGTAGTTGGTAAAATTATTCCAGATCTTTACAAAAGCTTCCTGCAGTATATCTTCTGAAAGTTCTTTATCTTCCACCATCCGATACACAACTGCATTAAGTGCTGCAGCATAATTATCATACAGGTAAGAAAAAGCCTGCTGATCTTTTTGCTGTAACCGGGTTACTAATTCCTGTTCGGTATATGTGGCTGATTCTCCCAAAAAAAATATTTTTCTTAAATTAAATACGAAAATAGAGTTTTTTAAATAACTTCCATCAAACTGCAAAATAAATAATGTTGCAAAAAGCTGTACCAATACTCCCTTCTCTAAACATTAAAGCCACCATTGATTTTTATGAAATCAGGCTTGGTTTTACAGGCATCAATTTGGGCAACTATGCAATATTAAAGTCTGGCTTTGCAGAAATACATTTTTGTTTAACAACAGATAAAAATAAAATGCAGCCGGCAAGCTGTTTCATTTACACCGATAATGTAGAAGACCTCTACACTTTTTTTGCTGCAAAAGACTTACTGTACCCCGCCGGACAAATGGAACAATTTAAGTATGGGAAAAAAGAATTTTCAATTGCAGACAACAATGGAAATATCATTAAGTTTGGTAAACAACAACAAATGAAATAAAATGGAGATTACGATAAACGCCATACAAATAAAAGACAATGCTGCTCTGGCAATTATTATCCGCAATGCATTAAAAGAATTTGGTGCTGATAAACCGGGGACAGTTTATTATGATGAAAGCACTGATCATTTGTTTGAATTATTCCGGCAGGAAAAAGCTGCATATTTTGTAGTTGCTGAAGATCGAAAAATCTTAGGTGGAGCAGGTATCTACCCTACTGAAGGCCTTTCAAAAGATACCTGCGAATTGGTAAAGATGTACCTGTCACCAGGTGCAAGGGGAAAGGGATTGGCCAAATTATTAATGCAGCAATGCCTGCAGGCAGCAAAAGAAAATGGATTTGCAAAAGTGTATATTGAAACTATGCCTGAATTGTCAACGGCCGTAGGTATGTATGAAAAATTTGGCTTTACTTATTTGCAACAGCCATTGGGCAATAGTGGCCACTGTGGTTGTGATATCTGGATGCTGAAAGAATTATAATTTTCACTCCCCCACTATTTCTACTTCATACACCGGGCTGAATAAATACATTTTTCCTGTCGCCACTTCCACACACTTTATCCGCTTGCGTACCTGCTCCATTTTTTTAAATACCCTGCCTCCTTTTATTTTGAATTGAGTGCCAGATGGTAAATTTTCTATTAACTGCACGCCGTCTTTTTTTTCATCATATTGATGCAATACCCTTAACAAAGCGGTATCGGCACAACTGCTGGCAGCAGGGTTTTGCAGCGTTTTCAACAGTGCCTTATAAATGTCGGGAGGAAATATTTTCTTTAATAAAAACTGGGCTAATATTTTACTGAATTCATTTTTCCACTCCTGTCCATGCGCCAGTACCCGATGGCCAAAGCGTTCGTAAGTGAACAGGTGAGCCAGTTCATGCAGCAGGGTAATTAAAAAAGCATACTGGTTCAAATTGCCATTTACGCTGATGCGGTGATTCTTATCAGCAAATGAATTTCGGTAATCACCCAGAACAGATTTTCGTTCACGGGTGATGGTGAGATGTACTTTGTAGTGTAGCAGGTAATGAGATACATCTTCAAAACTTCCGTCGGGCAAATAGGTTTTTAACTGCTGTAACGGAGCTTCCTGCTTAGGCATTTTTCTTGGTGTTCAGTTTGGTGGCCAGTCTTACTTCCACAGCTAAATAGATGAGGTATAAAAACATAGCCGCAAATACAGACATCTTGCTGAAATTATCTTTCATCGCAATTACATAAATGGCAACCGCCACCACACAGATGGCCATCTTTATCATCATGCCGCCCATTACACTTCTTATATACACATTGGGATTGCTGTTTTTTAAAGCTCTTCTCTGCATCCAGTAAGCCAGTATGCTGATAATAAAAAAAAGCGTATTGGCAAAAAGGAGCACTAAATAATCAAGGCCATATTTTGCCAACCAATTTTTTGCCAGCAGAAAAAAATTATTGAAAATGATTGCCAATAAAATGAATGGCAGTGTTTCTTTCGATAGGATTCTCATTTGATGTCCGGGTTATTTATTTGTTTACAACATTTCCTAACTCGGCAGTAAGCTCCACTACATTGGCTCCCATTTGGCAACTGCCGTTAAAACTTGCCGATGGTTCTACTTCCAGTTTGCCGGTAGTTATTTCTGCCGACACATTGCTTTTGCCTCTTAGCTGCAGCAGTTCATAAATTTTTATTTTACCAGTTATTTTGCCCATCACATCTGCCTGCTGGCCAATTATATCCCCTTCCACTATTCCATCCTGGCCAATTAAAACTTTTGCTTTTGAACTAAGGTTGCCGATCAATTTACCGTCAATCCTGATATCGCCGCTGCTTTCAATATCACCCGTTATAACGGTGCCTGCTCCAATAATGGTAGTGCTGCCAACAGGTGTTTCTGTAGTTTTTGTTTTTGAAGTAAACATAAATTTGAATGTTTGTTTTAGATTTTTTTATTAAACATGAACACGAATTAAAATTGTGAGTTGAGCAAAATACTACTTTTTTATTAATAGCCCCTATTCATTACTGTTTTCTATTTTGGGTAAATCCAGTTTATTGGTATCTAACTTTACTGCATTGCCAGCCAGTACTTTTCTTAAGTCATCTAAATAACGGTCTTTATATTTTAGAGCACTCTCAATAGAATCGGTACGGATTTTTAAAGACCGGTATTCCTTCACCTGTTTGGCATCACCATAACCCACCCCCGGCAGGTAATATTTTATTGGGGTAAATACAATCAATGCCACAGTGAATACCGTCAATAAAACGAAGGCACTGCTTAAAACAATATACACACTCAGGCGGCTCAATCGGAACTTAACCACTTCTTCATAAGTATCTTCATTCATCACCACTAACCGGTAGCGGTTGCGTAACCTTTTGAGTGTACTGTTGCTATCTAACCTTGACATATTTACTTATTGGTTGTTAAAATTAAGAAACACATCCCAATTGATATACTAATTGCTAAAAATATCCGATATTTAGCCGCATTATATTAACCATTTCCCCATGCAACAAAGGCTTTTTTTAACGGCGCTATCTTTATTCCTGGTATTTACCTTTTTTAATACTGTAAATGCACAGCCCCCGGTGTGGACACTTAACCTGATTGATTCATCAAAAAGATCGGAGAAATTTGTAGAAAGAAAACTGGGGTCGGAGAAAATGGCGGAGAAAAAATTCAACCTTTACAGGAGGGTGGTGCAAAATAATTTTACACATTACAATTATGTTTTTAATGCCAATAATAAAATAAATGCGGTACTGGAAAGAGCTAAAGCAGCACAAAAAGATGATTACACAAAACTCATTACTTACTACCCTTACAGCCTCGAAAATACAGCCAGCCAAAAAACAGAATTAGACTCTGTTATTTATAAAGCCACTGCCGGAATTTTATTGCATGATTTAAGAAATGACTGGATAGATAATATGTACCTGCTAATGGGCAAAGCTTTTTTTTTAAAAAAAGATTTTGATACTGCAGCTGCTACCTTTCAGTTTATCAACTACAATCTTTTTCCCCGTAAAAAAAATGAAGATGGCGACAGGATAGTGGGTACCACAGAAGATGCCAGCAGCAGCAGGATCAGTATTGCCAATAAAGAAAAACAAAACATCCTGCAAAAATTTACTGCACAGCCTCCCAGCAGGAATGATGCACTGATATGGCTGGCACGTACTTTAACGGAGCAGGATGAACTGGGTGAAGCCGCCGGCCTGATACATACTTTGCAAAACGACCCCAACCTTCCCAAGCGGCTGGTGGATGACCTGAATGACGTAAACGGTTACTGGTTTTTTAAACAGGCTATTTATGACAGTGCTGCTGTATATTTAGAAATGGGGCTCAGCACTGCTGTAACCAAACAGGATAAAGCCAGGTCAGAATTTTTACTGGCACAACTGTATGAACTCACTAATCATTTTGATAAAGCAACTGAATATTACAATATCGCATCTGCACATACCACCGACCCTTTGCTGGATATTTATGCCCAATTGAACAACGCCAAAATGAGGAAAGGCAACAACCTGAAAGAGCTGGACAAAGGCATTGATAATTTAGTGAAGCTTACCAAAAAAGATAAGTTTGAATCCTACCGGGATATTCTTTATTTATCAGCAGGCGACCTGGCTTTGCAAAAACCTGATACCAACCAGGCAGTATCGTTTTACAGCAAAAGCCTTAGCTACAATGAAAATAACATTATTTACAAAAACAAAGCTTTTTTACAATTAGCTGATATTGCCTACAGCCGCAAAGAGTATAAAGATGCATTCAGGTTTTACGACAGCCTGCAATCTGGCGATACTACTTTAAAAGAAAGTTTAGAGAAAATCCAAAACAGGAGAAATGCACTTTCTAAAATAGTGGAAAAAATTATTATTATTGAAAGAGAAGACAGCCTGCAAATAGTAGCTGCAATGGAGCCGTTGGCAAGAACAGCTTTTGTAAAAAAAATATCTAAGAAGCTACGCAAAGCCCAAGGCCTGAAAGAAGAAGACAGTAATGTCAGTGTTACCGGAACCGACCTGATAAGTTTTGATAAAGACAAAGACAAACCTGCTGACCTGTTTCCCACCAGTTCTAAAAGTGGCGAATGGTATTTTTACAATGCATCAGTAAGATCAAAAGGCTTTAGTGATTTCAAAAAAAAGTGGGGCACCCGTACCAACACAGATAACTGGCGCAGAAAAAGTGCTGCAGCCGATGCTACACCAAGAAACCTGGATAATGTTGGCATCGGAAATATGAACCCGGATGATGATACACCTATTCCGGTTGCTGATGACAAAAACAATAAAAAAGCTGGAGCAGGTGATAAAAAAGATGCTTTCAAAAATTTAAAAGGCAAAGATGAAATTGCCCAGCCCGAAGACCTGAGCTTTGAAGGGCTGATGTCGAACTTACCACTAACTCCGGAAAAATTATCTGCCAGCAATAATTTACTTGCAGTCAATTTATTTGAATTAGGAAAATTATTTCAGCAGGAACTGGAAGATTACCAGCAGGCAATTAATACTTACGACCAGTCGCTCAAACGTTTTCCCGATTCTGTTTATAGAGGCGAAATATATCTTAACCTGGCTTATTGTTACAGCAAATTAGGCAACACTGCAAAAGCAGATCAGTACAAAAAAATTGTTACCCAGCAATACGGCCAAACAAATGCGGCTAAAATGCTTACGGACATCAATGCACCAAAAAAAGGAGAGAAAAATGCTGAAGGCACTAAACGGTATGAAGCCATTTATAATTTATTTATTGAAGGTAAATTTGAAGATGCTTTAGCTGAAAAAAACAAAGCTGACAGCCTGTATGGGAAAAATTACTGGACACCACAACTGCTGTACATTGAAGCAGTGTATCATGTAAAACAAAAAAATGACAGTGCTGCCATTAAGGTATTAAACAATATTATAAGTCTCTATCCAAAGTCGCCGCTAAAGCCAAAGGCTGTACGCATGATAGATGTGTTGGGCAGAAGAAAGGAAATTGAAAAATACCTTACCGACCTGCAGGTAACCAGGATGAAAGAGGATTCAACTATTCAAACAAATGACCGGGTGGCGATGATACGCAATGATTCCAACCTTATCAAATCGCCCAACCGTTTTGACAGCAGCAAAGCCGTTATAACCGCCGCAGATTCTGCACTGGTAAAAAAAGACAGTTTGATGAAAGCGGCGCCACCATTGGCAGTTGGCCCTTATGCCTTTAATGCCACAGCACAACACAATGTGATTATGCTGATGGATAAAGTGGATGGCACTTATGTGAATGAATCTAAAAATGCTTTCACCAGGTATCTAAGTGACTATTTCAGGGATGTGCAAATTACTATTACCAAAGATGCGATTGATAAAGATTATGCATTGCTGGTATTCAGTTCTTTTACCAATGCTGATGAAGCCCTGCAGTTTTTGAATAAAATAAAAAAAGCTGCACCCGATGAAATATCCTGGCTGCCGGCAAATAAATATTCCTTCCTGCTGATAGACAATGATAACCTGCAAAGGCTGAAGGCCACCAAGGATATTGCAGGCTATAAAAAATTGCTGAACGGGCTATATCCCGGCATTGTAAAATAACCAGCCAGCCTGAATATTTTTTAATTTTAAAAGAACAAAAACGGGTACATGAAAAAATCAGTAAAAATTTTGTGGAAAGTATTTTTTTGGGGCTTGCTGGCAGTGGTACTCATTTTTACCTGTGCCAATTTTGGCCTGTTTGGTAAAATGCCTTCTTTAAAAGAACTGGAAAATCCCGAAGCGGATCTTGCCAGTGAAGTATATACAGCCGATGGAAAACTGATGGGGAAATATTATTCGGAAAACCGCAGCGAAGTAAAGTACAATGAAATTTCTCCGAATATTATACAGGCATTAGTGGCTACTGAAGATCAGAATTTTTATGACCATTCCGGCATTGATGCCAGGGCAGTGGCGAGAGCAATATTAAAATTGGGTACTGATGGAGGTGGTAGTCCTATTACCCAACAGTTGGCTAAAATGATGCTGGGGCAGGGAAAAGGAAATTTTATAACAAGAGGTTTGCAAAAAATAAAGGAGTGGATAATAGCTGTTAAGCTTGAAAGGAATTTTACTAAAGAAGAGATCATTACCCTTTATCTTAACAGAGCGGCCTGGGGCAGCAACTACGGTATTCGAAACGCATCAAGAATTTATTTTCAAAAAGACCCTGCAGAATTATCAATAGAAGAATCTGCAGTATTGGTGGGCATGTTGAAAGGATTTATTTATGATCCTATCCGCCACCCTTCTGCTTCGCTTAACAGGCGCAATACGGTAATAGAAAGAATGGTGGATTGCAAACAACATTACCTCACCGATGCACAGGCAACCAAGTTAAAAGCAAAACCATTAATCACCAATTATAAAAGACCGGATGAATCAGTGGGTATTGCACCTTATTTCAGAATGGTGCTGGCAGATAAATTAAAAGACTGGTGCAAGAATCACAAGAATTTAAAAACCGGGGAGAACTATGACCTGTACAGGGATGGCTTAAAAATTTATACCACTATCAATTCTAAAATGCAGCAGTATGCGGAAGAATCTGTGGTGCAGCACATGCCGGTGATACAACGCAAACTAAACAGTCTTATAAAAAGTAATGGCGACAGGTTGTGGAAAGACAAAGAAAATATCATTGAGAATGCAATGAAAATCAGCGAACGCTGGAAGGCATTAAAAGAAGATGAAGTAAAAGAAGAAGACATCCGTAAATCTTTTTTGAAACCGGTACACATGAAAGTATTTGCCTGGAATGCTAAAAGGGAATTGGATACAATAATGACCCCAAGGGATTCTATCAAATACCACAAACAATTATTACAAACTTCTTTTGTGGCAGCAGACCCTAAAACCGGCGAAGTAAAATGCTGGGTTGGCGGGATAGATTTCAGGTGGTTCAAGTACGACCATGTTACCGCCTCCAGGCAGGTAGGTTCTACAATTAAACCATTGATTTATACTTTAGCCGTACAGGATGCAGGCTACACCCCTGCCACCATTATTGACGGAGGACCGGTAAAATATGGCAATGAAATGAAAACCTTCCGTGGCGGCGGCGGCACATTGGCCAACTGCCTGGCATTTTCAAAAAACACTGCTTCTGTAAGATTGACAAATTTGGTTGGAGTAAACCGTGTAATAGAATTTGCAAAAAGTGTGGGCATCAAAGCAAAGCTTCCACCTTATACATCTATTGCATTAGGTGCTGCAGAAATACCGATGCTGCAAATGCTGCAGGCCTACAGCATGTTTCCTAATAAAGGATTTAATAGTGAGCCGCTTTTCATTAACCGGATAGAAGATAAAAATGGTAATTTATTAGAGGAGTTTATCAGCGAAACAAAACAGGTGATCAATGAACAGGATGCATTTACGATGGTGAAATTAATGGAAGGTGTGGTAGAAATTGGCACTGGTAAATCGCTCAATGGCTACAATATTCCGGCACAAAAAGCTGGTAAAACGGGTACTACCGATGACAATACTGATGGCTGGTTTATTGGTTATACACCGGGATTAATTGCCGGCACCTGGGTTGGTTGTGATGATCCTTTTATAAGGATCTATGCCGGTACATCGGGTGGTAATGAAATGGCATTGCCCAAGTGGGGCTTTTTTATGAATAAAGTATATGCTGATAAATCGTTGCCGTTTGGAAACCTGTTGAAATTTGAAGAACCTGCCGCTTATGCCAAAGATCCAATTTCGGCAGAAGCATTTATGAATATTGTAAATAAAGGCGACACCACAAAGTATGAAGACCAGGGCAATGGCGGCGCAGGTGATTTTATTGAAGAACCGCTAAAGAATAATCCTGCTGCAGATATAGTGCCTATTGAAAGTGAAATTGAAAAACCTAAAAAAGATACGGGCATAAAAACAAAATCAAAAACTGAACTGCCTGCAAAACCAGCAGACAAGAAAGATATGAAACCTGCCGGCACCCTGCCGCTTGCAAAACCTGATGACAAAAACAAAAAGCCGGTAAGAAATGCTGGCAGCAATGATTATTAAACGGTAATAATTTATTCTTTAACCCTGGCTAAAAAAGTATTAGGGGAATTATTGGAAGAAGATATCTGTCCTGATTTTTTCTACAACATCCTGGGTTACTTTTTGACCGGGATGTTCTTTTTTATATTGCTCTATCTGCCGGTTCAGTTCTTCTAATTTTGAATCGTAATCAAGATTATTCAGTTGCTCGGGTAATACCTTATTTATAAACCTGTAACAGTATTTTCTTATTTCAAAAAAAACTACCCCACATACTAAACAGGCAAAATAAATAGTAACATAATCAGTTAATGAAATCCCGTAGGTGTACCAGTACCAAAAACAGAACAGCAATGGAATGGGTAAAAATATCCATTGCCTGAATTTTGAAATCAACAATCCTGTGAAATAGAATAGTATCCCAAACAATGCAAACCACCTGTCTGTTTTGATTACAAACAAAGGAATGATGATGGCGGGCACCAGTATATAAAGAAGAAAATAATTAATCCATTTCATAGTTCATTTCATTTCGTAACCACTGCATACACAACCGAATCTTATTTACATAGCAATAACGTCTGGAATCCTGGCTTTATTTTAGTCTGCAAAAGTAGGGATTTAGTGTTTTTAAAAATTGATTTATTTATTGAATTTAAACGAATAGAATTGGGTATTTTAACTGCAAAGCCTTAGCAGTATTCGGCCACTCTCTATTTACTTTTTTGTCTTGATACAAAAAAGCAACAAAAAAAATCAAGGCTGCATAAAAAAGTCTAAAAATTTGAATGATTGGCTAAAATGAAATTAAGCTCCCACTGTTGAAAAAAACCATGCTTTAGTACGACTTACAGACAAATAGCAAACCCAAATATTTGTAACATCAATTTCATTTCTTAACGCCAACCATTCAAATTTTCTTAACGTCTTTTTTATGAGGGCATCCTAAATGCAAGAACAGTTTTCGTGTGTGCTTATTCTACCTAATCCTATAACTTTATTATTCTTTTATACATCAATAATCTTTTACGAATAAATCATCAGCCATGAAAAATTTATCCCGCCGTTCTTTTTTACACAATTTTGGGTTGGGTGTTGGCTCTACCGCCATTGCTGCAACACTGCCATCATTTATTAAAATTCCTGATGCAGTTGCTGCCCGGTATGATGGCAAAAAACTAAACATTGCGTTGTGTGGTTTGGGCCGTTATGCAGGTTACCTGGCAGAGGGTTTAGAGGTATCACAATATTGCCGCCTTGCAGGCATCGTCACCGGCACTCCATCCAAAGCAGCAGAATGGAAACAAAAATATAATATTCCCGAAAAAAATATTTACAACTATCAAAACTTTGATAACATCATCAATAATAAAGACATTGACCTGGTATATGTAGTGCTGCCCAATTCGATGCATAAAGAATATACTGTCAGGGCAGCTAAAGCTGGCAAACATGTGATTGTTGAAAAGCCAATGGCGCTCTCTGAAAAGGATTGCAGGGAAATGACAGCGGCCTGCAAAGCTGCCGGGGTACAGTTAGCCGTTGGCTACCGCCTGCATTACGAACCTTACCACCTGGAGATAAAAAGACTGGGACAGGAAAAAGTTTTCGGGCAGGTGCGTTTGATGGAAATATCGCTGGGTTACAAAACCAGCAACCCCGATGAATGGCGCTTAAAGAAAGCAATGGCAGGTGGTGGGCCGCTAATGAATATTGGCATTTACTGCGTGCAATGCAGCCGCTATGTATCAGGAGAAGAACCCATTTCGGTAACAGCACAGTTTGGCCCGGTTACCAACACAACATTATTTTCAGAAGTGGAAGAATCCATCACCTGGCAATTGGTATTTCCCAGCGGTGCTGTTTGCACTTCTTCTACTTCTTACAATTGCGGTGTTGACAGTTTTTTTGCAGGTGCTGATGAAGGATTTTTTGAACTGAGCCCGGCTGTTAGTTATGGCCCCTTTAAAGGAAGAACAAGCAAAGGCGAATTGAATTTCCCAACCATCAATCAGCAGGCCACACAAATGGATGCTATTGGCAAACTGATACTGGAAAACAAACCATTGCCCAACCATATTACCGGCGAAGAAGGAACGAAGGATATGAAAATAATAGAAGCCATTTATAAATCAGCAGCAGAAGGAAAAAGGGTGGCAATCATTTAAGCAGTAATAATATTATTGATGCGTATACACTTTACAACAGTTTATTAAAAAGGCTGTCTTTTTCAAGACAGCCTTTTTAATAAACTGGAAAATATTCAATGCAGCTATTTATTATCCGTTTGATCCACTGCCTTTTCCGGCACCTGTTACCAGGGCTATTGCTCCTCCGGCAATGGCACTCATAATAGTAGTGGCTGCTATATCTGCAACCATGGATTGTTTGCTAAGCATAAGCGTAGTAGCATACATGATAGCATCTACCGAAGCAGCCATCAGCAAACCAACAACAGCACCTGTAACCACTCCGCCAATCAATGAACTGACATTGCTTTTTACCAAAATATAAGACAGCAGTGCCCCCTGCAAAAGATTACCAACAACAAGGTAGAGGTACAGCATTTCACGGCGGTCTGCATGATGCCCGATCTCACCGGTGTGGTGACGCATAAAAGACATTAACAGGTTACCATAAATAAGCCAGCCCAGGAAAAAAAGTACGATGCCCCCAACAACGGCACCAATCAGCAATTTAGAGATGTTCATAATAAATTGTTTTAGGTTTTAGGTAGATAATTTAACAACAAGGTAATATTTAGTTTCGCAATTTGCAAGTACCCTCCATGGTTGGTGACAAAATAATGAAGGCCTGACATTGACTATCAACCTTCGGCCATCAACTATCAACCATTCCTGTAATAAAAAAATGCACCTCCGTTAAGAGGTGCACCTGTTGGTGTTAGTTTATAAAATGACTATTTAGAACTTACGGGAAGAGGTTTTACTGTAAACCTTTTTCTTACCACTATCAATGCAAACACAATACCGGCAGCTAAAAAACCAAGGTTCATGTTGTCATCAAAAGGTACATCCGGATTACCTCCTGGATCCCTGCCATCGGTACTTGCACCAAGTGGCCTGGCTGATGTGCCTGGTCTTGCCGGCTGTCTTGCAGTACTACCGTTAGCATTACCGTTAGTAGTGGTACCAATGGAAGAGGCAGCACTGTTTTGCCATGGGGTTGAACTACCGGTAGTAGGTACCCTCACTTCTCTTTCCTCCTGTACTCTGCTGCTTTGCTCCTCATGGTCATCTTGACGCTGCTCCTGGCTGAAAGCCGCTGCTGGCAACATCAACATACCACCTAACACCAACCCGGTTACTTTATTCTTTATAAATTTAGAAGACCCCATCAATAACATTTTCATTGAATTCATTTTTTTATTTATTAATTGGCCGTATTAATGATTAGTTTTTGAACCTGCTTAGTATTATCCGGTGAAATTACTTCTAACTGGTAAACACCCCTGATAATGGACGAAGGTAAGTCAAAACTTTGAGATGAACTACCTCCTGCATGTTGTGCCACATTACTGTACATCAACTGGCCTGCAATATTGATCAACCGAATACTGTATTTACCCGCCGGCTGGTTTACAAACTGCAGGTTCATCAGGTTGCCCTGTACAGGGTTTGGTGAAACTGAAATAGCAGGGCTGCCTTTGCCGATTATTACTTTTACAATCTCTGTGTATTTAACCTGTCCGCTGTTATCAACGGATTTAATG
>JANLQY010000081.1:0-13388 GCA_031368105.1 Chitinophagaceae bacterium | reverse complement strand
TTTTTTATTTAGTGATTACCCTGCTGTCATCAATTTCTCTGAAGCTCAGTTGAGCGGTTTATTTACAGCAACCAATGATATCACTGTAAATTTATCATTACCGGGCAACCTTACTTTGCAAGGGCAGGTTACCAGCAGGAGTACAAAGTACAACAGCCTGCAAACAGTTGCTGTTAAATTACCTTCATTCAGAAATATATTATTTTCTGCAACCAAAAGAGACAATGCAGGCGACAAGCCCGTTTACACAGCCTATCTTTTTAATACTGATTACGCAGACGGTTACCAGCTAAAACACAATGCAGACAATACTTACCAGTTCGTTAAAGTAGAAACTGCCAAACTATTATCAACCTGCAACCAGTAATCTGTATTGCGCCGATCCAATAAAATTTCTGTTTTATGAAAAACAAAATTCTACAACTATTGCTGTTGCTTGTTACATTTTTTTCTTACGCAGCACACAGCCAGCAAAAATTAAACAGTTACACTTCAGCCACCGCTACTATTTATTTAGACTTTGATGGAGAAGAAGTAAACAGCCCGGTATGGAATAACGGCGGCACCATCAACTGTGCAGCTTCAAATTTAACCGATGCACAAATAACTGAAATATTTAACCGGGTGTCAGAAGATTATAGACCTTTCAATATCAATATTACTACTGACATAGCTCTTTTTGTGGCAGCTCCATTTGATAAAAGGATACGGGTGATTGTAACGCCTACCAGCAACTGGTTTACCGGCGTGGGTGGAGTAGCGCTTGTTGGTTCATTTACCTGGGGCGATGATACTCCGTGTTTTGTTTTTAGCGACCGGCTGGGACCAAACAATGCAAAGATGGTGGCAGAATGTTGCTCTCATGAAAGCGGCCACACACTGGGGTTATCTCACCAGTCGAAATATGATGGAAGCTGCAACCTTACTGCTACTTACAATGACGGAAACGGTTCTGGAGAAATATCATGGGCACCCATCATGGGCAACAGTTATTACCGTAACATGAGTGGATGGAACAATGGGCCTACTCCTTATGGATGCAATAATTTACAGGACAATCTTTCTATCATCACTTCCGTCAATGGCTTTACTTACCGCTCAGATGACTACAGTGATGACATCAATACTGCACCTACTGTTATCAATCCTTTAAACATAAATATTGATGGATTGATAAGCAGCAGTACTGATAAAGATGCTTTCACTTTTACACTGGCACAAAATGCCAACTTCCATTTAGATGCAAAACCCTTTAGTGTAAATGCAAATAATGAAGGTGCTGATCTTGACATAAAAATTTCTTTGTATGATGCTTCCAAAAATTTGATACGGACTTACAATCCTGCCAGCACAATGAGTGTAACCATTGACAGCATTTTTAATGCAGGTACTTACTTTATGGTAATAGACGGCACAGGAAATAATAACGCCAGCGACTATGGCAGTCTCGGCTCTTACAGTATTAAAGGCATTTCCGGAGTGTTGCCCATTTGCAGTGTAAACCTAACCGGTGCTGTTCATCAAAACAAACACCAGCTTAACTGGAGCCTAATCTGTAATGAAGCCATCCTCAACATCAGCATAGAAACTTCACAAGACGGAACTAATTTTTCCAGCATCAATACCGTTGATTACAGGCAAACCAGTTTCAGTTATTTACCCAATCAATACAACGATATTTACTACCGGCTGAAAATAACATCATCCTCCGGCAAGGTTGTTTACTCCAATACTATCTTGCTGAAAAAAGCAAACCAGTTCAATAATTTTATTGTATCCACTTTTGTCAGCAATACCATCAGCATCAATGCTGCTGAAGATTTTCAATACCATTTGTTTGATGTAAATGGTAACAGCATTGCCAAAGGCAGCGGCACAGCAGGTTTCAGCAAAATAAATATGTCGGCAAAAGTAAGCGGAATGTACATTTTGCAATTGGCAGACAGCAATCAGCAACAAACAGAAAGAATCATTAAGCAATAAGACAGTAGTTCATGTACACTTAAAATGAGGGGCGGACTAATGAGTTGCCTCTTCTTTTTTATATAAAAATCCACTGCTGCCGGAGCACATTATTTTTTTATTATTAAACTTTCCCAGCGGCTACCGTTGCTGGTTATATTGTATTTCTCCTTAACTTTAGAAAACACTTTTTTTATGCTATGGAGAAAATTTAATGGAGACCCCATTCAACTACCCATCAAAGATGCAGTAGAAACGACCATCAAAAGAGAATCGGCAGCAGGTTTTCATCTCAAAGTTTGTATCGGCACAGACAGCCAGGTAAAAGGAAAAGAAACCGAGTTTGCGACAGTCATTGTTTTTTTACGGGAAGGCCACGGCGGCTTTATGTTCATACACAATGAAAAGACTTTATTAAAGTACAGCATTAAAGAACGCATGCTGGTGGAAGTGGCCAAGAGCATTGAAATTGCTTACGAACTCTGCGACCTGTTTACTTTGTACGATGTGGATATGGAAGTACACGCCGACATCAACACCAATCCCAGCTTTAAAAGTAACGAAGCATTAAGGGAAGCAATGGGCTACATCCTGGGTATGGGCTTTGCCTTTAAAGCCAAGCCAGAAGCCTTTGCCAGCAGCAGTTGTGCTAATAAAGTGGTAAACTAAACTACGCTTATTTTTTTGTTGCTTTCGTAACGTCACCATTACGAAACAAAAATTTCTCCCCCTAATCTTTCTCTTCATTCAGCTCTTCAATCAGCGCAAGTATTTTATCACGGCCCGATTTTTTTACTGCACTGCTTACAAAATGCTGCGGTAAAAACTGCCATGTTTTTCTTAATGTAGTTAAAAATAGTTTTACATGTTTGGCCACTATTGCCTGCGTTTCTTTATCTGCTTTGGTAAATATTATTGTCAGCGGTATTTCCCATTTGTCCAGTTGGTTGATAAAATCAATATCGATTTTTTGCGGTGTATGACGGGCATCTATCAATACAAAAACCATTTTTAGATTTTCTCTTCTTCTCAAATAACCTTCAATCATTTGTTCCCATCGCCTGCGGCTGCGGATGCTCACTTTGGCAAAACCATATCCTGGCAAATCCACCAGGTACCACCTCGTTTCTTTTACTGAAGGTTTTGCACCGCCATCTTTTTCATCCGGCACACTGGCTATTTCAAAATGATTGATAAGTTGTGTTTTTCCTGGTGTGCCGGAAGTTTTTGCCAGCTTTGCATTATTGCACAGCATATTGATCAAAGAAGATTTACCCACATTACTTCTTCCAATAAACGCATATTCATTTTTATCCGGTGCCGGGCATTTTTCAAATTCCGGGCTGCTGACAATATATTTTGCTGATTTGATTTGCATTTTGTAAAGATAAACCCCCTTCCCCTAAAGGGATTACAAAATTTGCGTAAGCAATTGATTTTAATTTGGGAAACCAACATTAGTTTTCATAGCAGCATCAATCCAAACATTCAATCACTCATATCTTATCATTCATAACTCATAACTAAAAAAAACAAAACTTTTCATCCTCCTTAACGTTTTAAGAATGACAACAAATCTAAACCTGTTATCTTTGCAACGATGGCAAAATTTGATCATGACACAGTGATGCCGGTACAAGGGTCTGCACTTTCCAAGAAAGAACAAGTTGCAGATATGTTTGACAACATAGCTTTCCGGTACGATTTCTTAAACCGTTTTTTAAGCGCTGGCATAGATGTTTGGTGGAGGAAGAATGCGATTAAACAGTTAAAGGATATTGACCCAAAAAAAATACTGGATGTAGCAACGGGTACAGCAGATGTAGCCATTATGGCAAGCGGCATTTTAAAACCAGAAAAAATAATTGGTATAGACATCAGTGATGGAATGCTAGAGTTTGGCAGAAAAAAAATTGCAAAGCTTGGACTGGAGAGTGTGATAGAGCTGCAAAACGGCGACAGCGAAACAATAAAATTTGCCGATAACTCGTTTGATGCAGTAACAGTGGCCTTTGGTGTAAGAAATTTTGAACACCTGGAAAAAGGTCTTGCAGAAATAAAAAGAGTGTTGAGGCCAGGAGGGAAATTAGTGGTGCTGGAGTTTAGCAAACCCAAAGCACCCGTGGTAAAGCAAGTGTACAATCTTTACATGAACACAGTAGCACCAGCCATGGGCAGATTATTTTCAAAAAACCGCAACGCATATAAATATCTTGACGAATCAATTAAAAAATTTCCTGAAGGCAAAAACTTTACACAAATCTTAGATAACCTCGGTTATCGGAACACTTATTGTAAACCACAGAGTTCAGGAATATGCAGTATCTATTGCGGAATAAAATAACACATACTATTATTGCTTTATTGCTTTTGCCAACACTTGGCATAGCACAGTTGCGTACGGCACTCAACCAGCCCGATCATGATGATAAGCTTTATCATTTTGGTATCAATCTAGGCTTTAATAAATCGCATTTTAGTTTTACCCACAATCCACAATTTTTAAACCCTTTACTCAACGACAGCATCTCTGTTATTGAAAGTGTAAACAGTGTGGGCATCAATCTTGCCTGGCTGGTAAATATCAACCTCAACTCTCACTGGGATGTCAGGACATATCCGCTGAATCTTACTTTTAGTGAAAAAGCATTTGAATACTCCCTCACAAAATATGACGCTGTTGGAGGGGAAAGTAAACTGACCTTAAAAAAAGTACAGTCCATTACATTGAGCCTTCCTTTTCTGATTAAATTCAGCAGTGACCGCATTGGCAACATGAAAGTATATACGATTGCAGGTGCCAAGTTTGATTATGACCTTGCTTCCAATGCAGGCAAAAAAAATGCAGATGATATTATTAAACTAAAAGCTTTCGATTACAGCGTAGAAGGCGGTATCGGCTTTCATATTTACTTCCCTTATTTTGTGTTGACACCTGAGCTGAAAGTAAGCTGGGGGCTGGCTAACCTGCACAGCCGCAATCCAAGCCTGAAGTACTCCAGCAATATTGACAAGATCAATTCCCGGATGATTTCCTTTTCTTTAACGGTGGAATAATTGATTTTCGAAAAGGTAATTGAAGAAAAAATATTTCTCGCCTTATGCTTTTTTACTTTTCTTTTTTACCACTGTATCTTGTAGTTTAAAATAAGTAGCTGCAAATTTTCCGTCTTTTACTTCGCCTTGTACGGATGCTTTTCTGACAGCATTACAAAAACCATCCTTTGCATGTGCATCTCCATGTTCATCTATTGAAGTACCGGATACAAAATAGGCTTGCCCGTTAATACGAACAGCCAAGTCACAACTCTTGCCCGTCAAACCAAACTGGCACTCACCGCAGGCTGCATCTACCACCTGTATTGCTTTTGACGAATCTGCAGTATGAATATTATTCTGAGCAAATGCCTGTACTGAAAAAAAACTGAATACTAAAAAGGAGATTAACGCTTTCATAAAATTTTATTTTATATAAAGTTAAACGATTTATTTTCACAAAGAAGCAGGAATAGTTTGTGAAGACCAAAGGAAGCTGCAGGGTACTTCCATACAAACATTTACCAAACAATACCGTTTAAGTTACAACATACAGTAAAAACCAAAAAATACTGAGCTTCGATACAAATCATTCAGCCCCAGCTGAAAAAATTGGATCAATCAGCCTGGGCTTTTTTATTTAGAGATTTCGGCTTGTTAAATACACATCCTTGCTCAACAAAAAAATCTCCTACAGCAAAATGCCCTGTAAAAAAAGATACGCAAAAGAAAAATAAATAATCAGCCCGGTTACATCTACCAGCGTGGCTACAAAGGGAGCAGAACTTACTGCCGGATCTGCACCAAGCCTTTTCAAAATAAGCGGCAGCATAGAGCCGGTAAGTGTACCCCACAACACAACTCCTACCAATGAAAAACCAACGGTGAAAGCAATCCGCATTTCATTAACGCCATATACATTGGGTAAAATTTTTGCCCAGATAATAACCCTTGCAAAACCAATAATACCAAGCACTGTACCCAGCATCAGCCCCTGTATAATTTCTCTTCTCAACACCCGCCACCAGTTAGCCAGTGTGATTTCTCCCACTGCCATGGCCTGTATAATGAGGGTAGAAGCCTGTGATCCGGTATTACCACCACTTGAAATAATGAGTGGAATAAAAAGCGCCAGCACAACCGCTTTTTGTATCTCGTCTTCAAAATACCCCATTGCTGTTGCGGTAAAAAGTTCACCCAAAAATAATACCACCAGCCACCAGATGCGTTTGCCAAAAAGTTTGACGATGGGTATTTCCAGGTAAGGTTCGTCTAATGCTTCGGTACCCCCCATCTTCTGCATGTCTTCACTAAATTCTTCATTAGCCACCCACAGCACATCATCAATGGTTACAATGCCCAGCAGTTTGTTGCTGCGGCTCACCACGGGAAGGGCTACCCTGTTATTCATTTTAAATGCTTCGTTGGCTACTTCCTGGTCGTCTTCTGCATGAAGGGTGATGTAGCGGCCATCCATCAGTTCGTTTACTTTTTTATCCGGCGATGCCATGATAAAATCTTTGATACGGATATCATCCAGCAGTTCGCCTTTGCTGTTGATCACATAAATCACATCAATCGTTTCGCTGTTTTTAGCATACCTGCGGATGGTGTTGAGTACATCTTCCACTGTGTTGTGTTCATACACATAAATGTAATCGGGTGTCATCAGCCTGCCCACGCTGCCTTCGGGATAGCCCAGTAAAGAGAGGGTAATTTTTCTTTCGTCGGGTGTCAATGCTTTTACCAGTTCCCTCACGGCACTGCTTGGCAGCTCACTTAAAAATGAGGTACGGTCATCTGCCGGCAGGGCATTCAGCAGTTCGGCAGTGGAAAAAGCGGGTAGGTTTTTAATAATCCTTTTTTGTGTGGGCAGTTCCAGTATCTTAAACACACTGGCAGCCCGGTGCATGGAAAGATGACTGATAATGGAGGCTTCATTATCTTCATTATCATAAATAAGATCCGCCACATCACTGATGTTCTGGTGATTTAAAAATTCTTTTATACGCAGTTTATCTTCTGAAGCAATCACTTCTTCAAATTGTGCCTGCAGCGATATTTCGTCGAGTTCTAAAGACATGGTGAATTACAAATTACGAATGATAAATGTCGAATGAGCCTAAACGTTTTCAACGTTTCCAACTAACTTGCAAATTACTTTAATTAGCTTTAATAAATTGTTATGCGGAAACCTTACCTGCATGTAGCTGTGTCTGAAAAAATGGGCAGAGGTATTTTTACCAGTAAAAAAATTGCAGCGGATACAGTGATAGAAATAGCTCCGGTAATAGTAATGAGCATGGAAGATAAATTGCTGCTGGATAAAACCCTGCTGCACAATTATATTTTTGAATGGGGAAAAGAAAAAGACCGCTGCTGTATGGCGCTGGGTTTGGTTCCCATCTATAATCACAGCTACCAAAGCAACTGTGAATATTTTATGGACTTTGAAGACGATACTATTTTAATAAAAACAGTAAGGAATATTAAAAGCGGCGAAGAGCTAACCATTAATTATAACGGCGACTGGAATGATGCTGCCAAAGTATGGTTTGAAACCGCAGACTAACGAAGTAAAAATTATCATTAAAATAAAAGGCTGCTAATATGAACCAGTTTCTCCACAACAATTATATACAAATCATCCTGCGCTGTATAGCCGTGTATTTCTTTGTAATCATTGCCATCAGGGTGTTTGGCAAAAAAGAACTGGCCCAGTTAACCGTGGTAGATCTGGTTTTTATTTTGCTTATCAGCAACTCTGTACAAAATGCAATGGTAGGCTCTGACACTTCTTTATCAGGCGGGTTGTTGGCTGCGGTATCATTGTTCGTGGTAAATTATTTTTTAAAATTGATACTGTATAAAAATAAAAGAGCCAGCGAACTGCTACAGGGCAAAGCTGTACTGTTGATTTACCAGGGTGCAGTGCAGGAAGAAAATTTAGCTGCAGCAGAAATCACATCAGATGAATTAGCGGCGGCTGTAAGGGAGCATGGTGTGGAAGATATAAAACATGTGGACCTTGCCATGCTGGAAGTAGATGGCAGCATCAGTGTAATATCAGATGATTTTAAAAACAAGACAGTGCATCAGCCAAGCCACAAAAGAAGGCACCGGCTAAAAGGTAAAATAAAATAATACCTCTCACCCGGTACATTGTATCAACAACTAATTTATTTTAGTTTTTTAAAAATCATACGCCCTCTTAAACATATTCAGCCGGATACCTGCGGTTACCAAAGTGTTACTGGTATTGGTATTAAGTAAATCCACTTTATAAGTGCGGTGCTGCAAACTCAGGTCAATGTATAAATTTTCTTTCAGCTCATAACTCACCTGCAGCAAGGCATTCAGACAAGTGGCTTTCATACCGCTGCCTACCTTAAAACCATTTGTTCTTTGCGACAATGGATTATTCGGATCAAGCAATGGACGGTCGGTATTGTAAAGCCGCAGTGGGTTGCTGCCAAAATTATACCCGGCACTATCCAGCCCCTGAAAATAATAAATTGCCCTGGCGTTGATATACAATTTTGGTATCGGCTGGTATTTTATAATGCCGATAAACTCCTGGAAATTGGCGCCCAGCGGATGTGCCATTGGCTGGTTGTAATGTGTATAGTTAGAAACAGAATCGTAATGCGAATAAGTAAATGGCCTTACCCTGTTGCTTTCCACCTGCAGGTCGAGATTGGCAATACCAAACGCATCCACATATTTTACTCCCAGCTGGTACCCATATTTATTTACATAATTGCTGGGATCATTTTTCAATTTGGTCAGCACAAATTCATCCAGCAAAAATTGTCCGTAAAATTGAAACCGGTGAGCCACGTTGGCTTTAAAATAAAAACCCACTTTTGCTTTATCGCCGCTGCCACTACCGCTTTCAACAGGCCTCAGGAAAATAATCGGGTTGAGGTATTGAAAATCAAAATGATTTCTTCTGCCAAAAGTCACTGCCTCAAACACACCTACATTCACAGATTTTGAAATATTAAAACTCAGGTGGTGCATTACTTGGTATTTCCTGTCCAGCACTTTATCGCCGCTTTTTATAAACTGCGGCATCAGCTCCATAAATATATTTTGATAGTTGAGTTTCCAGATACGGGTGTTGAGTTTTAAAAATAAATAACTGTTGCCCCAGTCGCTTAAAAACAAACTGCGGTAGCCGTTGCCGATAAAATTTTTATCATGCCCAAACTGCACATCAATGTATTTGGTTGCGGTAAATGAAATGTATCCACGGGCATCAAAATAATCCACACCGGTACTTTTAAAATTTTTATAAAACCCCACACCCGGCACAGCATGGTACTTTCCAATCCAGCTTTGAAAAAAGCCCGGCCCTCTTTCCTGATTGTCGGTAAGCGTACTGGAAAAACCAATTTTCTTTGCAATCAAACCACGGACGGTAACACCCCGGGTATTCAAAAAAATATTTTCTTTATTATTCGATTCTTTCCCATAAGTTACATGCAGTAACGGGTTCACCACCAGGAAAAAATCTTTCACATTCACTTCAAATAAATTGGGCGGAGTTTTATAAAATGTTTTCAGCACCGACTGCTTGCTCAAAAAACTTTCCGCAGGTGCAGTGGCCCATTCACTGTTGTTCATGTAAAAACTGTGCAGGTTGTAAGCATCTGTTTTACTAAGTTTCATTGAGTCTGCTTTTCCTGCGCTGGCATTGGCCTTGCTCATACTGTCCAGCTTTTCTGCTTCCGCCACCATCACTTTTCTGTTGAAGTATTTGACGTTGGAAAAATTAAGGTTGGCATTGGTCTGGGCTTTTATTTCCAGGCGTTCTAATAATTGATACGCCTTATCGCCCTGTTGCAGATAAGTAGATTGTGCCGCAGCAACAAAAGGACAAATAAAAATCAGCAGTTTGGTAAAGCTTTTAATAATTTGCATTGGTTTGTTATTTTGGTTCTTTGTTTTGCAAGTAAATTTTTTTATGAGCCATAGTTTTGAATAACTATTTAGCTTCATTGGCGTCGCACTCTTGTACAATATTAATTCTATTGAGCAGGCAGCATCACCAAACTTTACATCAAACAAAGACAGTTACTTTTTTAATCAGCGTCAAGATATGCAAAAATACCTTTTTAAAAATATACAGGTTGTAAATGAAGGCCAAATAACCGTATCAGATGTTTTGATAGATGGCGAAAGAATTGAAAAAGTTGCAGCATTCATACAAACAAAAGGAGCCGTAACAGAAATAAATGGAGAAGGAAAATTTTTATTACCCGGCATCATCGACAACCATGTACACTTTCGGGAGCCCGGCCTTGAGTACAAAGGCACCATCTATTCCGAATCCAAAGCAGCCGTGGCCGGTGGTGTTACTTCCTTTATGGAAATGCCCAACACCATACCTCCCACTTTTACCCAACAGTTATTAGAAGAAAAATTTTCCATTGCTTCTCAAACATCTTTGGCAAATTATTCTTTTTATATGGGCACTTCCAATGCCAATGCCGATGAGGCTTTGAGAACAAATGATAAAAGAAATGAAGTCTGCGGCATTAAAATTTTCATGGGCTCCTCCACAGGAAATTTATTACTGGATAATCCCGTAACGATGAACAGGCTGTTCAGTGAAAGTGAGCTGCTGGTTGCCACCCATTGCGAAGATGAAAAAATAATGCAGCAAAATTATGCAAGGCTCAAGGCTGAAGGAAGAGAACTTACTGCCGCAGATCATCCCATCATCAAAGATGATATTGTCTGTTTTGAATCTTCCTTAGTGGCCATCCAAT
This sequence comes from Chitinophagaceae bacterium, assembly GCA_031368105.1. Classification (GTDB taxonomy): domain Bacteria; phylum Bacteroidota; class Bacteroidia; order Chitinophagales; family Chitinophagaceae; genus Ferruginibacter. Next base: position 2,613 of record JANLQY010000081.1, on the reverse strand, counting down.
TAGCAAAAAAATATGGCAGCCGCCTGCACATTTTGCACATCACTACAGAAAAAGAATTGCAGCTGTTCAGCAACATGCTGCCACTGGCAGAAAAATTAATTACTTCCGAAGCCTGTGTACACCACCTTCATTTCAGCAGTGATGATTATGCCACACTGGGAAACAAAATAAAATGCAACCCCGCCATCAAAGCACCACACAATAAAGCAGCCTTGTGGGCAGCAGTAAATGATAACACGATAGATTCCATTTCCACCGACCATGCCCCCCATACTTTAGCAGAAAAAAATGTGCCTTACGAGCAGGCCCATGGCGGTGTACCCTTTGTACAGCATGCTTTACCCATGATGCTGCACTATGTAAAAGAAGGAGCCATCAGCCTGGAAAAAGTAGTGGATAAGATGAGCCATTCCATTGCCACAATTTACCAAATGAAAGAAAGAGGATTTATCAGGGAAGGCTATTATGCCGACCTGGTAGTGGTTGATATGCAAACTCCGGTTACCGTTAGCAAACAAAACATTTTATACAAATGCGGCTGGAGCCCTTTAGAGAATTTTACCTTTCCTGCATCTATAGAAAAAACATTTGTAAACGGCACCATAGTTTATGCCGGCACAGGTGAGGGAAATAATGTGTGGGTTGAATCGGTTAAGGGTAAACGGCTTTTGTTCAGCAGGTAGCTGTTTGTAAAAAGTTAAACCACTAAACTTCTAAACGGCTAAACAATAGCTTTAAGCAATAAAGTATGCATATCATTAACTAAACAAATAATAAAGACAGCAGTTTTAATAAAGTATGGAAATAGACCACACCACATTCGCCGATCTCTCCATACTAAATGTAGAAGATGATTTTTCTGTTTTCAATAAACTGAATTTTTGTAAAACGGCTGGTGGCAAACACCGGCTCTTTGAAAATTTTTCCACTCCGCTCAAAACCATTGAACAGATACAGGGCATTCAGCAAACCCTGCAAACCATCATACAAAAAGAAGCTTACTGGCCACAGCAGATCAGCAATGGATCGGTAATGATGATTGAAAAATTTTACGGTGCCACCATTGATGAGATCCCTGAACTGCCTTCCACCGCTGGGGTGCTGGCATACAAAATACTGCATGGCCCCGATTATTCTTTTGTAAAATATTCCACCGAACATGCATTCGATTTTATCAAAGGCATACAGCAAATGACTGCTCATTTTTTAACAGAGGACTGCCCTGTTCCACTAAAAAAAATATTAAGCAACGCAGCCGCAATCATCAACAAACAACAATTTGAAATTATAAAGCAGTACAATAAATCTACTGCCATGCCAATGCCAAAACAACTGGCATTGGGACATTTCATCCGCTACCGCTACAAACAAAATATTCTCGACCTGCTCGATATGTATTACCAGCTGGATGCCTGGTATGGAATGGCAATGGCGGTAAAGCAGTACCAGCTTGTATTTCCCGACTTTACCCAACAGCGCAAACCTTTACTGAATGTAAAAGGACTGTACCATATTTTATTATCGCAACCCACTGCTTATGATATTGAACTGCAGCCAGGAAAAAATTTCCTGTTCCTAACAGGGGCAAATATGGCTGGCAAAAGCACCTTCATTAAGTCGGTAGGTACGGCGGTATTTTTAGCACATCTGGGCATGGGTGTTCCGGCAGTGTCGATGGAACTGAGTGTGTTTGACGGCCTGCTCAGCAATATTAATGTGATGGATAATATTGTAAAAGGCGAAAGTTATTTTTATAATGAAGTGCAGCGGATCAAATCAACCGTACAAAAAATATCCGATGGCAAAAACTGGCTGATACTGATTGATGAACTTTTTAAAGGCACCAATGTGCAGGATGCCATGAAATGTTCCACCGTGGTGATTGAAGGTTTTTTAAAAATTAAAAACTCTGTTTTTATTCTCTCCACTCACCTGTATGAAATTGGCGAACCGCTGAAACAATACCCCAACATCATCTTTAATTATTTTGAAACAGCTGTGCAGGATGATCAGTTGGTTTTTAATTACCAGCTAAAAGAAGGCATCAGCAATGACCGGCTCGGCTACCTTATTTTAAAAAACGAAGGTGTGGTGAAAATGCTCCAACAATTATAAAGTTGTAAACTTTTGTAAAGCCTGTTTTTTAAAATGAACAGTTACTTTTGCAACTGAATCAAAAAGGGATAATGGTAATCAACAATTACAAAGGCGGAAGGCTGGCTAACAGGATCATTTCTTTTGTACACCTGGCTGCCAATTGCATGGAGCATCAATACAAATTGTACAATCCGGAGTTTGATGAATTTGAACCTTTCTTTGAAGCTACCAGCAAGAATTATTTCAATGGACATCCAATAAGTGTTACTCTTTTTAAAAATCATTTTTCCGACAGGGCTTTCAGCAGGCTGTTTCGTTTATGGGCCGATATTACACACAAACTTTTCCGTGTAACATCTTTTTATCATTTGTACAGGATATTTAAACAGTATGATGATTTTGATTTGAATGACCCTGCATTTGTTGCCAGTGCAAAATCAAAGATCGTTATTACAGAAGGCTGGTTATTCAGGGATAGGAAGAACCTGCAAAAACACCAAGATGAAATAAGACAGT
>JANLQY010000019.1:0-69312 GCA_031368105.1 Chitinophagaceae bacterium | reverse complement strand
GGCAGAAGACAAATACATTTTTGCTGCTGCATGGTCGGTAGTTAATGGCATTTGCAAATAGGCTTTGCCGGCAAACACCACAATACCAATCCGGTCATCCGATAATCTGTCAACCAGTTTTGTAATAAATTGTTTTGCCCTGTCCAGCCTGTTGGGCTTTATATCTTCTGCCAGCATGCTTTTGCTTACATCCAGAGCAATCATTACATCAATGCCATCGTGTTTTACATTTGCATTCCCCTGTGCCATCTTGGGATTGGCCAATGCAATTACGGCCAACACAAATGCGATACTGAATAAAATAAATTTAAGTAAAAATTTTCGAGGACTATAATCCTGTATCAACTGGCTCACCAATGCAGGGTCGCCAATTTTTTTTATTCGCTTTTTCTTCCATCTAATTACAAGGGCAAAGAATACCCACATCGGGATGATGGCTGCCAGTGCAAATAAATATTCTATGTGTTGAAATTGAATCATCGAATCCAAACTGCTGTTTGGTATTGTTTATTTATTTATCAAAAAAAATACAGATGCTTTTGGATAAAATGTATTTACATAATTCCTTTAAAGAAACTATACTGTTTTAAAATGCCAGTCAAAATATTGAGCCTTGCCTTTTTCATATCAAAGTCTTTAGCAGGGCTTTTTACCAATAAAGTAAAAAAGAAAGGATGTTTGTTTTCTTCCACCCAGCCTGTAACCCAGCCAATATTATTGTTTTGTTCATCAAAGCCCCAGCCTGTTTTATAACATAATTTATAAAGCGAATTATCTTCCTGGATCATTACATCTCTTACAATCTGCTGCGTACGTTTTTGAAAAGGCAACTGATCAAAGTATAACCGCTTCACTAATCCCAGTTGTTCATCCGCAGAAATTTTCAAACTGTTGTCCAGCCAAAAACTATCAATGCGGTTACCAATTTTTTTATTACCGTACTGTAGGCTGTCTATCCAATGCTGCATTGTGTCTTTTCCAATAAGCCTTGCCACTTGCTGGTAATAAGGAACCGCACTTACCTTAAATGCTTCTTCCATGGTAAGGTCTTTATTCCAATCATCGTTCCATCTTTTTACCCCGTCCCATTTTATCAGCATCTTCTCATCAGTTATCCTGCCAATTTCCAGGCCAATTAAACTGTTTACAATTTTAAAGGTGGAGGCCGGTGTAAAACGAACTGTATCCAATGCCATATTATACACCGTTACTTTGCCATCTTTATTATTAAACATCGTAAAGCAGCCATCCGCTTTGTTTTCATCAAAATAAATTTTCAGGCTGTCATCAATTTTTGCCCTGTTTACCGAGCAGGAAGAGATGGAAATAAGGAATAAGAAAGTTGTAATAAGAAATGAGGAAGTTGTAATATTTTTCATAAATAACTTTTAACTTTTGTATGAACCTATGGGGTTAATTACTCTAAAAGTCCTTTTAAAGGTTGGGACTATTTTTATATTTTGCAGCCGCTTCTAATGCTTCATAAAATTCAGTGCCATATTTTCTTGTAAGAGCATCTTTTAAAAAAACATATACCGGCATTTTTAATTTTTTGCCCAGTCTGCAGGCTGCTTTGCAAAGATCTTCCCTTGGCTCGTAGTTTACATATTCTGTTTGTTTATTTTTGCTGAGTTTTATTCTTATCGGAAACAGGTGACAGCTGATGGGTTTTTTCCACTGCACTTTTCCATCATTGTATGCTTGCTCAATGCCGCATTTTACAATGCCATTTTTGTCTGTAATGCCATACACACATACTTTGCTGGCAATGGTGGGGGTTACCCAGCCAAACTCTTTGTCGAACACATACTTGCCCTGTCTTTTCAATTCCATCCTGCTTTCTTCTGTTAAATAAGGCAGTACTGCTTCGTACACATCATTTATTTTATCCAGCTCTTCCAAATTTAACGGAGCCCCTGCATCACCATCTACACAGCAGCCGCCCTTGCATTTGTGTAGGTCGCATACAAATTGCTCCTCTATAATTTCATCGCTAACCAACTTGTTATCTATTGCTATCATATTGGCAGCAAAAGTAGGAACAAAAAGGGGAAGCATATTAATTTGCACAATGCTAAAGAGTAACATTTATCAGTTAACTAAGTAAAAAAAGCAGGCAATTCATTGCCTGCTTTGAAAAAATTTAAAATTTGTATTAATATTTTACCAACCTCACAATTGTCTTATCCGTTCCGGAAATAACTTTTACAATGTAAACCCCCTTTGTAAGAGCCGCTATATTTATTTCATCGTTAGCACTAATTAATTTTTGCTGCAGGATGGTGCTGCCTTTTAAATCAACAATACTTAATACTGTTTCTGGTTTAAAGTTTTTCACAAAAACCCTTATTGTAGTAGAAGCAGGATTAGGGAAAATAGCAACTTTTCCTTCTGCACCTGCATTAACAGGAGTTGGCTTTAATTGTTGTCCTTTGGAAGGTGGTGTTTTTGTTAAAGGCGCAATACAGGTGCTTCCCAAAGTAAATGATCCAATACGGGTGCTCCAGCTTGATGCTTTATTATACATTCCGTTACCCCAAAATGTGGTATTGTTTGTAGGGTCAAGTTCCAATTGATTATAATCTCCATACCTATTATAACAGTTGCTGGATGCAGTTCCTGCTCCAATAGTAGTTTCAGTTACCGTCATTGTACCTAAAGGATCACCTGCCAGCCTTCCGGTAAACTTTACAGAGGGATAGGTATTGGTAGCGCTTGCAGAGGCATTATAAATAAGCCCGATATTACCTGAGCAGTCAATATTTATAGCGGGCATAAAACGGTGTGTAGCATCTGGAGAATAAGTGCCTTGTTGTTTTACCGACCAGGCTCCGGCAGAAGGTAGGGTTAACTCATACCACCTGATGCCATTAACGCTGTTTGCATTCACTACATTAGCCATTACTATTGATGCTTTTGTGCCAAAGTTGCGATACGATGGATGGAACATAATCCTGTATTCAAGGTTATCCAATGTTTGGCCATTTGCAGGTTGTGTTACCGATGGTCCGTTAGGATCAAAAGCTGCTACAGCTAAACTTGCTGCTGTTGTAACTACAGAAGAAGACGGGGTAGTAAAATTAATTTTACATTCAGCCAGCCCGATAGAATCTGTTGTGCTGCCACTCCAGCTATTATCGTTCATATAAGCAAATAAACCACTTGTGGTGGGCAATGCTGTACCCGATAAACTTACAGGACACATGGAATAATATTTATTGGCTTTGCCCAATGAAAAAACCTGGAGGGAAACCGTTGCACTGCCTGCAAGCATTGCCACCCGGTCAAAAGCAAATATGCTTGCACCATTATAAGAATTATGGCGAAAATCATTCGTCTTGGCATAATAGGCATTATTCCAAATTGAAAATTTTGGGTAATCAGGAAAAAGGGTTGTTTTAAAGAAATAAGATTTCCAGGCTCCTGTAGGATCGTTGGTTACTGATATTGCTAACACAAGTCCTTCAGAACCGGCTTCGCTTTTATTGGCAAACTCAGTAATCAGCCACCTGTCGGCCAGTTGGTCGTACAATACTACAGGGTCACCAAGCCCGCCAACGCCAGTTACAGCATCCATATAAAACTGAGCTTTTAATTGTGCGCCAGTTTTACTGAATACTTTTACATAACCACCAGATCCACCATTGATCATTTGCACAATATGGTTGGGACCCACTGCTGAAGATGGGTCAGCAGGACAAACAGAAGTGTAACCCATTCCATCAAATGAACTGCCCACTGATAATGCAGGAGCCTGTATAGTAACGGCTGCATACCTTTCCTGTAAAGCCTTATCAGTTTTTTGCTGCATATTGCTGAATGGTACAGGAAGTACATATTCGTCGTTTTCAACCTGGTCTTCTTTACCAATAATACCATGTTCATCACGAACTTTAATATCCTTCCAGCCTTCTATGCGTTTATCAGGATTTCCAATCCTTACTAATTTTCCAAGTATAACCTTAGGATTACGTGAAATTATTTCCTGTGCCTTAGCGATACTTACGCAGGTAAGCATGGCAAAAAATGCAAGTGTAATTTTTTTCATGATAATTTTTTATGAATTTAAGCATTTATTTCGTAGTTGTTAAGAAAATACTAAAGTTTTTTAACCCGCCATAGCAACTTAGCATGGCTGAGGACATTTAATAAAAATCCCTTAACAAATTTGTAACGGAAGCTTTTGTGGAAACCCTTGTGACGCCTACTCATAAGCGAAACCTTTTGTATGCCCAACAGCCGCCAACTAACCCTGCAGCAATGCCTGCGTTATTCCATTTCATTCCTGTTCTGGATACCAATTATTTCCTTCAGCTTATTGTTAGTAAAAAATACCCTGCCCTATTTTTCATTCAGGCAGGATTTTGGTTTTATACAGGAGAGGGCAGTCCTTTTTTTGAAACCGGTTTATCAATACAGTTTTTACATCCACATTTTTGCCGGCATGTTTTGCATACTGGCAGCTCTTACACAATTCTCTTCTTACATTTTAAAAAAACGAAAAGCCATTCACGTGTGGATGGGAAAAGTGTATGTGTTTGTAGTAATTGTGTTAGGTGCACCAACAGGTTTGTACATGAGTTTTTTTGCAAAGGGAAGTTTTGCAGAACGGCTGCTGTTTATGTTCATGGCGTCTTACTGGCTGTTCACTACTATCAAAGGCCTACAGACAATAAAACAAAAAAATATCCTTTCGCACAAAAACTGGATGATCAGGAGTTACAGTATGGCCATGACGGCTGTTACTTTTCGAGTGTACCATATTCTTTTTTATTATTACGGTGTAGATCATCTGCACAATTATGAAATATCGCTTTGGATCAGTGTGCTGGGCAATATGCTGCTCGCAGAATATTTTATTTTCAGAAAGAGCAGGAACTACCTGCACTCCTTTATACACTAATTAAGCTGATTGCACGAATTCGTGTAATAAAAAATTTACTTAATTATCAAAACCAAAAAAATGAAAGCAATTATCTACGCAGGCATCGGCCTGTTTTCTGCAGCATCTATTTATGGCGTGGCAGATTATTATCATTCAGAAGAAAAAGGGGTGCTGAAAAATTTATACAAAGATGCACCTGCCATCAAAGAAACAAAAGCTGCCGAAAGCCCGTCAGAACGTGATATCAAGATGGAAGATTATTCAAGGGCTAAAATAGAAGAGCCTGTAGAGGCAAAGCAAAATGCAAGCGTAATCAAAAACCTACGGGCAGTAAAAAAAGGGAATGAACCCGTTTTTAAAATGACTGAATCCAAAAGAAAACTACGCAAAATAAAACTCAGTGATTTTTCAAGGTCTGCTTTGATAGTAAGGGATACAGCTGCTGTTATTGATTCTTCCACTGAAAAGTATTGATGATATGCTCCAAATCTGCCTGTAGAAAATCCTGCACCGGCTTTAATGAATCTGCATTGGGAGTAACGTCGAAGTACAAGGCCCCACGGATAAAATTTTTGGTTGTGTCGCTCAGGAAAAATTGTTTTGCAGTAGCAGCATTGCCGCCCACTTTAAAAAACACACCACTGATATTATTAGGGGTATGTATCAGACTGTCTTTGATGGAAGAGGAAACCACATCATTTTTATTGGTAAGGGTAAAAGCATCGGCCACCATTTTATCAAAACTGTTGGCACCTAATGAATCTTTATATTTTCCACCAGGTTGTTTAATCTTGTACAATGCATTGCCGCCAATCATTTTGTAACTCAAAAACACCCTGCCTCTAAAGGAAGGAAAATCAATATTTATCCAGTAAGGATTTTCGGGATTGCTGTCAAAGTAAGTACTGTCCTGTATAATGTTGGCATACACAGGGTATTCAAAACTGTAGGGGAAACCGGCCCTCTCAAATTTTTGGTATCCTCTCTTTGGTAAATCAATATGGTAGTAGCCCCTTTTTTTTGAAACATAAGGCGAATTACAAGAGGCAAGAAACAGCAGTAAAGCAATTATGAATGTTGAATGTTGAATGTTGAATAAGCGTTTACGAATTATTTGCAGTCTTGTTTTTTTAAAGCTGATAACTATTGACGATTGATCATTGACCATTAAAGAAATATTTTGAAACATAATTTATTGCATTACTAATCTTTCCCTTCCTGCACACGTTGCTTTATCAGCACTTTCACTTTGTCTATTCTGTTCTTATTTATTTCTAACGGGATAAAAATAAAATCTCCACTCACAACTTCTTCTTCCACCTGTGGAAATTCACCGGCTATTTCCAGCACCAGCCCGGCCAGTGAATCGCTGTCTCCTCTAACCATTTCAAAAGTATCACCAGGCAGGTTCATGGCTTTGCATACATCGTTGATCATTGTCTTTCCTTCAAAGATATAAGTGTGGTCGTCTATTTTTTTGTTGGCACTTTCTTCATCATCAAATTCATCCCGGATGTCGCCGATGATTTCTTCCATGATGTCTTCCAGCGTAACAATACCGGAAGTACCGCCAAACTCATCCACCACCACGGCAAAGTGTATACGCCTGTTGCGGAACTCCTGCAAAAGGTCTTCAATTAATTTTTGTTCATGTACAAAAAAGGGCGGCCGTATCAGGCTGTGCCAGTCAAAATTATCCACCTTACTGGCATTTACATGTGGCAGTAAATCTTTGGTGTGCAATAACCCTTCTACTTCATCCAGGTTATTTTTATATACCGGCAAACGGGAGTAATGCAACTCTTCCACCCGTTTCACCACATCTTCAAATTTGCTGCTGTGTTCAATGCCGCTTACATCCAGCCTGGTACGCATTACCTGCTTTACCGGTGTGTCACTAAATTTTCTGATGCCTTTTAAAATCTGTTTTTCTTCCATCGTCGCTTCATGATCAGGCAACAGATCAATAGCGTAATCTAATTGGCTGTTATCAAGTAGAGATGAATGATGAGGTGAAAACTTTCTCTCCACTCCATCGCTAAAGCGAACCAGTCTGCGGCTCAGCCGGTAGAAGAGGCTGTTGAAAATTTCAATCACCAGCGAGGCGGTGGAAGCAAACCAAATTTTGTGATTGGTAGCCCACACTTTTGGCAACACTTCACCAAACAATACCAATAAAAAAGTAACCGTAAATACCTTAATTAAAAAATTTACCCAAAAACTGAGATGGAACATTTCCAGCCAGCCATCAATCAAAATGTTAGAAATTAAAATGATGCCTATATTCACAAAGCTGTTGGCTATCAGCATGGCAGCAAGCAATGTTTTGGGCTGCTCCAGCAAAGACACAATACGCCTGAAAGCAGGTTGCTGCTTCGTTTTCAGCATATTGATATCTTTGTAAGTAAGGGAGAAAAAAGCCACTTCAGAACCTGCCACCAAAAATGAAACAGAAAATAACAGCAGTGCTAAAAATATCAGCACGGCAGATGCGGCAGGGGTTATTGCCAGCAGGGAAAAATGCAAACAATGAGCAAAATGAATAACCGAATGATAATCCAAAACTAGCTGTTTTAGTAAACAATATTTTTAATCATCAACGCTGTAAATGCAGGGTTGGTGAGTGATTTGTTAAAATTAAAAAGGCAGTCTTTCTGACCCGTCTTCTGTATGTGGCGGTGTGTCATGATCCAGTTCTTCACCGGCATCTGTTCCGCCAATTCCAACACTGCCATCGTTGCGTTTATCCAGCATTATTAAATTGTCGCCCACTATTTCAGTGGCAAATTTTTTATTGCCTTCTTTGTCTTCCCAGCTACGTGTTTTTAAGCGGCCTTCTATATAGACCAAACTTCCACGGTGCAAATATTTTTGTGCCAGCTCTGCCAGCCCTCTCCACAATACTACGGTATGCCACTCCGTTTGTGAAATCAATTTACCGCTCCTGTCCTTGTATGTTTCTGTGGTGGCCAAAGAAAATTTTGCTACGGCAATATTGCCTTCTAAAAATTGCATGTCGGGGTCTTTTCCTAAGTTGCCAATTAGCATCACCCTGTTTACGCCTCTCATAATATTTATTTATTTCTTTGTGTTGGTTCTTTCGATACTAGAACAAATTTAAAGATACAGCTTTATCTTTTAAATAGTTACTGATAAGTTTTGGAAATGGCAATAGCTCCAAAGCCTTTTTATCTACCTTTTCAAAGCCTTTGATGCTGAGCGATTTTTTCAATTTTATTTTAATAAACTGGCCGTAAATTGTTTGATGAGTCAGTAGCTGTTTGCTGGTGCCGGATATGTGTTCTATATCAAAAACAACCTTCCCTGTTATGTTTGTCAGTTGTTTCCATTCCTTCATTTTTTCAATTGGCAATGGCTTATTATTTTCTATCAATATAAATTCATACAGGTTTTCCCAAATATCTTTAGCACCTCTTTTACTAACGAGTATGGTAGCCTTATATTCAGCAACTACATAATAAAACCACCTTGTTTTTTTAATGATTGATTTTTCTTTTACCGGCAATTGATTTACGGATCCATTCTGTAAAGCAATACATTTATTTTTGAGTACACAAGTGACGCACAGTGGCTGTTGCGGCTTGCATATTGTTGCCCCAAAATCCATTAAGGCCTGGTTGTAAGCTGCAGGATTTTTTTTATCCAGCAGCTCATTGGCAACGCTGGTAAATATTTTCTTCCCATCATTGCTGTCAATCGGCATCGCATTTCCAAAATACCTTGATAACACCCTGAATACATTTCCATCCACCACTGCCCTTGGCAAATTAAAAGCAAAGGAGCCAATCGCTGCGGCTGTGTAAGGACCCACGCCTTTTAAGGCTAAAATTTCTTCATAAGTATCCGGGAATTTACCTTTCAAATCATTGGAAATATATTTTGCTGTGGCAATTAAATTTTTGCATCTTGTGTAATAGCCCAATCCTTCCCAAAGCTTGAAAACATTGGTTTCCGGAGCTTCTGCCAACAGGTGAATATTGGGGAATGCTGCTATAAAACGGTTGTAATAATCCAGCCCCTGCTCCACCCTGGTTTGTTGCAGGATAATCTCACTTAACCATATTTTATAAGGATCTTTTTCACCCTTCCAGGGCATCAATCTTTTATTCTGGTCTCTGTTCCATTTTAAAAGTTGCTTTGTAAAATATTGATGATTTACTGATGTTTTCATTCAGGGCAAATATCAGGTAATAATTGTTTACAGTATTATCCCGTTTACCAGCATTGGGTATTATTACCCTTTAAAATATTACTTAGCTGATAATCAGGGTATAATATTGCATTTTCCGATTTTATGTATTAACTTTAATTCGACACTTCATACAAAATTGTATCAACATGAGAAAAGCAGACTTAATTTCAGAAATAGCAGATAAAACCGGCATACCAAAAGTAGATGTAATGGTAACACTGGAAACGATGTTTAAAGAAATAAAAAAAAACCTGATAGCCGGTGAAAATATTTATATCAGGGGCTTTGGCAGCTTTATTACCAAAAAGAGGGCTGCTAAAATAGGCCGCAATATCAAAAAAAATATAGCTGTGGAAATCCCCGAACATTACATTCCTGCATTCAAGCCCGCCAAAGAATTTGTGCAGGAAGTAAAAAATAAAAATTTTGATGAGAGCGTAAAATTTGAATAGTGTACTTTTGCGCCTCAACATTTTTTTGTGAAAAAGCAACAAATTATCCTTTCTGCAGGCGGCATTTTATTGTTATCATTACTTTGGTTTTTTGGCAAAACAGTTGCCAAAAAAGAAGTGCCTTCAAAAGCTGAAACAGGAAACCATGCCCCCGCTGCCTTTAATATTGACAGTTTTTTACAAAGTTCCAAACAAAAGCTTACTGCATCGCAGGCCAATTATATCAACCAGCTTGAAAACAGCGTATCCCGGGGTGATGTAAAAAAGCAGCAGGAAAAGGCATTTGACCAGCTGGCCAACTACTGGCACGACAGCCTGCATAACCATGAACTATATGTTTTTTATATTTCAAAAGCAGCAATGTTGGTAAATTCTGAAAAAAACCTCACCTTTGCCGCCCGGCAAATTTTAGGAGATTTTAGAAATGAGCCGGATGTGGCAAAACGGGGATGGAAGGCAGAGCAGGCAATTGCCTTATTTCAAAAGGCAATTGAACTGAACCCGGCCAACGATTCTTTGAAGGTGGATTTAGGTGCCTGTTATGTGTTTGGAAAGGGAATGGCGGGAGATGCACAGGAGACAATGAAAGGTATACAGCAATTGCTGCAGGTGGTGAGGAAAGACTCATCTAATATGCAGGCGCAGATGGTGTTAGCGGTTGGAGGCGTAATATCTACCCAATATGACAAAGCCATTGAAAGATTATTAAAAGTAATAGGCAAACAGCCCCGTAATTTAGAAGCGATCTCATGGCTGGCTGATGCTTATGTTGGAAAAGGGGATAAAGAAAATGCAGTAAAATGGTTACTTATCAGCAAGCAAATGATGAATAACCCGGCCTACAGCAAAGAGGTGGATGACCGGATAAAAGAATTGAAATAAAATATTGAAACCTGTATAAATATTATTTACAACAGGATTTGAGCACAAATAAAAATATTTATAACAAATAAAATTACTTGGTATGCCTTGTGGTAAAAAAAGAAAACGTCATAAAATTGCAACACATAAGCGTAAAAAGCGTTTAAGAAAAAACCGTCATAAGAAGAAATAATTCTTATTGGATGGTACCGGCCTGAATTCAGGCTGGTACTTAATTTTTGCAGTATGCTGCAGCTTTTATTATGGCTGTAATGCATTACTGTATAATCCCTGTGTGACGTAATGGTTTTCTTAAAATGTAATTGCTTGACAAAGGAATTAATTATAAATGCCGCACCACAGGGAGTAGAGATAGCCCTGATGGAAGATAAAAAGTTAGTAGAGCTGCACAACGAAAAGGCTGATGCAAATTTTGCTGTAGGCGACCTTTACCTGGGAAAAGTTAAGAAATTAATCCCCGGGCTGAACGCTGCTTTTATAGACGTCGGTTTCGAAAAAGATGCTTTTCTGCATTATACCGACCTGAGTCCTTATGTAAAATCTATCCTCAAATTTACGAATGTAGCTGGTGCAGATAAAACTGAAGGTGGCCTTGATTTTGGCAAATTTACCGTAGAACCGGAGATTGTAAAAACTGGAAAGATTGCAGAAGTATTAAGCGGCAAGCCGAATGTACTGGTGCAAATTTTGAAAGAGCCCATTGCTGCAAAAGGCCCCCGCCTTAGCTGTGAACTATCACTTCCCGGAAGATTTGTGGTAATAACACCGTTTAATGATATCATTGCGGTATCCCGTAAAATACATTCCAGCGACGAAAGAAAAAGATTACACAAAATTATAGAAGCTATCAAGCCTAAAAACTTTGGTGTAATTGTTCGTACTGCTGCAGAAGGCAAGCAGACGACTGAACTCCATGACGACCTGTTATCACTGGTACAAACCTGGAAGACGATTCAAAACAACCTTAAAGATGCAGTGCCCCCTACAAAAATTTTAAGTGAGCAGGGCAAAGCTACCAGTATGCTCCGTGATTTACTGAATGAAGATTTTAACCGCATTGTGGTAAATGATAAAACCATTTTTTCAGATACCAAAGCTTATATACAGCGCATTGCTCCGGAGAAAGTTGACATTGTTACTTATTACAATAATGGTTCACCCATATTTGACAGCTTCGGTATTACCAAACAGGTAAAAGCTGCTTTTGGCAAAACGGTGAACCTGCCAAGTGGTGCTTATTTAATTATTGAGCACACCGAAGCGTTGCATGTAATAGATGTAAACAGTGGTTACAAAAGTGTAAGCAATAACCAGGAGCAAAATGCCCTGGAAACCAACCTGGAAGCGGCAGAAGAAATTGCCCGTCAACTTAGGCTCAGAGATCTGGGCGGCATTATTGTTGTTGATTTCATTGATATGAAATTGATGGAAAATAAAAAGCGGCTGGCTGATGCAATGGAGCAGTTTATGCATACCGACCGGGCCAAACATGCAGTATTACCCATCAGTAAATTTGGCCTGATGCAGATAACCCGGCAGCGGATGAAGCCGGAGATGAACATCAACACTTCTGAAATTTGTCCAAGTTGCAATGGCTCCGGTAAAATATCTTCCACCCTTATTTTGGAAGATGAAATAGAAAAAAACCTGAGCTACCTAATCATGCAAAAGCATAAGGGACTTACGGTAATGGTAAACCCAATTTTATTTACCTACCTTACCAGCGGCTTTATTTCAAAGCGGAGGAAATGGAGCTGGAAATACAAACAAAAAATTAAAGTTGTTTCCAATACAAACTACCATCTCACCGAATTCCATTTTTTTGATGATAGTGATGAAGAGATAAAATTATAATGAAAAGCCCCCCGATAAAATCAGGGGGCTTTTTTAATCTCATTTTATTTTTCAACTTATTTTAATCCCTGCTTCTCGACTGATAAATCATAATATACTGCACCAGCGTAGCAATGGATGCTAATGCTGCAATCACATAAGTTAATGCTGCCCATTTCAATGCATCTTTTGCCTGGCTATGTTCTTCATTACGGGTAATCCTGGAGGTATCCAGCCATTTTAAAGCCCTTGCAGAAGCATCAAACTCTACCGGTAAAGTAACTACAGAAAAGAGTGCGGATATTGCAAAAAGAACAATGCCGAATAATAAAACTGTTTGGCTGCCGCCGCCAAAACCAAGTATGCCGATACCAGCCAAAATAACCCATTGAGAAAGATTGGTGCTGATCTTAGTAATGGGCACCAGCCTGCTCCGGAGCATGAGCATGGAATATGCAGTGGCATGTTGCACAGCATGGCCACATTCATGAGAAGCTACTGCGGTGGCGGCTACAGTACGGCCATTAAATACATCTTCACTAAGGTTGACTGTTTTATTAGTCGGGTCGTAATGATCGGATAAAAAGCCGGCAACAGAAACTACCTGTACATCATAAATACCATTATCCCTCAGCATTTTTTCTGCCACTTCTTTGCCACTCAATCCCGAAGAGGTTGGTACATTTCCATATTCCTTAAACTTACTTTTCAGCCGGTACTGAACTGCCATTCCAATCAGCATAAAGATTATTGAAACAGCAAATATTCCTAGTGTCATGTTGATGCTTTTTGTAAGAGTAAAACACAAATGCTGAGCCAATACAATTTGCTGCCAAAAAGACAAAGCCAGTTATTAGTGCTACTAATAACTGGCTTTCAAAATACTGCAGGTTTTATTAAAGCATTTTTTTAATTTCTTCTATCAATTCCCCTTTTGTAATGGGCACGCCCATGATTTTATTATACGCTTTGGCGTCTACAAAATAAACATCCCGGATAATTTTTACCAACTGCCCGTTATTTATTTCAGGAATCAGTACATGATCGAAATTTTTAAGTATGTCTCCCAGGTTTTTAGGGAAAGGACGTACATAACGAAGATGGGCATGAGATACAGCATAACCCTGGGTTTGCATATCTTTTACGGCACTTTTAATCGCTCCATAAGTACTGCCCCATCCAAGTACCAGCACTTTTCCTTTATCCGGGCCGCTATCCAATTTTTGTTCAGGAATATAATCTGCAATTTTATCAATTTTAGCCTGCCTGGTTTTTACCATGTGCTGGTGGTTCTCATTATCGTAACTGATATTGCCGGTAATATCTTGTTTTTCCAAACCACCTACCCTGTGTTCCAGGCCGGGTGTGCCAGGGATAGCCCATGGACGAACTAATTTTTCATCTCTTTTATAAGGCTGAAATTTACCATTCACATCCAGGTCGGAAGCAATATTTGCTGAGGCAAAGGAGGTTTTTATTTCCGGTAAATCAACAGCAACGGGGTATTTCCAAGGCTCTGCGCCATTGGCAATATAACCATCGCTTAATAAAATAACCGGTGTCATGTGCTGCACACTGATTCGAACCGCTTCATATGCTGCACTGAAACAATCGCTGGGAGTAGAGGCCGAAATGATTGGCATAGGACACTCCCCGTTACGGCCATAATAAGCCTGCATCAAATCGCTTTGTTCTGTTTTGGTAGGCAAGCCCGTACTTGGCCCACCACGCTGAATGTTGATGATGAGCAATGGAATTTCCAGCATTACTGCCAGCCCCATCGCTTCTGCCTTTAAAGCCATCCCCGGGCCACTGGTAGTAGTTACACCCAGTGAGCCTCCGTAACTGGCACCAATGGACGAAGTGATAGCAGCAATTTCATCTTCTGCCTGGAAAGTTTTGATACCAAAATTTTTATACCTGCTGAGTTCATGTAAAATATCGCTGGCCGGGGTAATCGGGTAACTTCCTAAAAACAGTTGTAAGCCACTTTTTTGTGAGGCGGCTATTAGCCCATAACTCAGTGCCTGGTTGCCCATGATGGAACGGTAATTGCCAGGTTGCATCTTTGCCTTTTCTACTGTGTAACGGGTACGGAAAGTTTCCGTGGTATCACCAAAATTATAACCTGCCTGCAGTGCCTTCACATTGCTTTCAAATATCTCTTGTTTTTTACCAAATTTTTCTTTGATGAAACCAATTGTGCTGTCCATCTCCCGGTTGTACATCCAGTACAAAAAACCGAGTACAAACATATTTTTTGCCCGGTCTTTTTCCTTCATGCCCATGGAAATATCTTTCAATGCCTCCCGGGTCATTTTGGTAACGTCCATCTTTATCAGTTCAAAGCCATCAAGGCTGCTGTCTTCCAAAGGATTTACGCCATCTGGATAATTTGCCAGGCGCAAATTTTTTGAATCGAAGCCATCGGTATTGGCAATGATGATACCACCAACTTTCAATCCTTTCAGGTTTACTTTTAAAGCGGCTGCATTCATTGCCACCAGTACATCGCAGGCATCTCCGGGAGTAAATACTGCATCGCTGCTAAAACGCAACTGGTATCCACTTACGCCGGGCAGCGTACCCTGTGGCGCCCTTATCTCCGCCGGAAAATCCGGGAAAGTAGCTAGATCAATTCCTAATAAAGCGGTGTTATTGGTAAACTGGCTGCCCGTTAACTGCATCCCATCACCACTGTCTCCTGCAAATTTTATTACTACGTCTTGTAGTACCTGTTCTGTTGTATTCATTATGACAAAATTTATGCAATGTACGTTGATTTTTATTTTGTAAAAAATAAGAACACGAGAACGTTTCCGGAGTTTAAAAAATATTGAAGAATAAAAAATATTGCGGCGGTCATATTCAGAAAATGATTGACACTTGTCCGTTAGTTCTTCAACTTTGCCCAGAACAAAAAATCAAACCGTTTTATAAACATTAACAATAATAAAATTTTTCAGCAATTAAGCTGTTTATATCTTCGTACCAGTAAAATACTCACCAGCATATATGGATCCTGACAAAGAAGTTGAGCGGACAACTTCAACAATTTTAAAAGCCCTTCTCATTACATTTGTTTTTGCCGCCTGTGAAAACAAATCAACTGAAACAAAAACGGCTGACACTGCTGAGCCAGCAATATCTCCGGTAAAAGATTCTGCCGTTGCAAAGATTGACAGCAGCAGGCATTCAAAAACTATTTATTTAACTTTTGATGACGGACCCAACAGGGGCAGTTCGCATGTACTGCAGGTTGCCAATGATGAGAAAATACCCATCACCATGTTCTTGATTGGCCTGCATATAAATGGCAGTCCCGGCCAGGCAATTACTTACAGTAATATTTTAAAAAGCCCTTTCGTGGAAGTGGAGAATCACAGCTACACTCATGCTCATAATCATTTTGATAAATTTTACCAGCATGCTGATGTGGTGTATGATGATTTTATCCGAAATGCCGACAGCCTTCACCTGACTTCTAAAATTATCAGAACACCCGGAAGAAATATCTGGCGTACACCCACGATTAGTTTTACTGATGTAAAAAAAACTGCTTTGGTGGCAGACACCTTGCAGCAAAAAGGATTTACTGCTATTGGCTGGGATGTAGAGTGGCGCTTTGGTAATCATTTACATTTATATAAAACAGATGACCAGTTAATAGAGCAAATAAAAAATTTATTTGAAAAAGGCGAAATGAAAACACCGAATCACCTGGTGCTGCTGGCGCATGACCAAATCTTTACAGACAGTACCAATTTCAACAGCTTGCGGCAGTTGGTTCAAAAACTTAAAAATACCGGCGAGTATAATTTTGAAGTGATCTCACATTATCCAGGATTAAAAAAATAATAACCCTGCAAAAAATGATGCAGCTATTTTAAAATAATTAATTTTAATTTCTAAAAACTACAAGTATGTCTTTTATAAAATCGGGCAACCCCACTTTATCTGAAAAATCTTTTCAAAGTGTAACCATTTCGAACGATGCAGAAAGCATGACACTGAGGGGCACATTGAACAAGTTTGGTTTTATGCTATTGATGCTGATGGGCAGTGCTTATTACTCCTGGAAAGAATTTGCAGAGGGTGGAAATGTGCAGCCATTAATTTGGATTGGCCTGCTGGGTGGATTGGCAGTAGCCATGGTGATAATTTTCAAAAAGGAATGGGCTCCTTACCTGGCTCCTCTTTACGCTTTGCTGGAGGGTTTATTTTTGGGTGCTATTTCAGCTATGTACAATGATGCTTTTGCAACCAAAGCTCCGGGCATAGTAATGAATGCGGTGGGCCTTACTTTTGGTACGGCCATAGCCATGTACCTGCTGTATAGTTTTAAAATCATTAAAGCAACAGAAAGATTTAAGTCGGTAATATTTACTGCCACAGCTGGCATTGCTGTCTTTTACATGATATCAATGCTGCTTGGATTTTTTGGAGTACACATGGCTTTTTTGCATGAAGGTTCGCTGATGGGTATTGGTTTTTCTTTGGTAGTAGTAGCCGTAGCGGCTTTGAATTTAATTTTAGATTTTGATATGATTGAACAGGGAACTGCAGCAGGGGCTCCTAAGTATATGGAATGGTACGGCGCTTTTGGATTGATGGTAACCATCGTTTGGCTGTATCTTGAAATTATAAGATTGTTATCAAAATTGAGTGGTAGAAAATAAATTCTTCCGATAGAAATGAAGCGGTCTTGTTATAAAACAAGATCGCTTTTTTATTACAAATTTTTAATCAAATCTTTTACTTTCCCTGCTATAAAATCCCTCACTTCATTAAACTCATTTGGCTCCATGTGTTTAGGATCTGGTATTTGCCAGTCGATAAATTGTTTGGCGGGCATCCATGGACAGGCATCGCCGCAACCCATTGTTACCACTGCATCAAAGGGAGCAAAGGCTTTTACTTCATCCAAACTTTTACTGTCGTGGATACTTAAATCGTAGCCCAATTCTTTCATCGCTGCAATGGCTTTGGGATTTACAATACCGCTGGGCTTACTGCCGGCACTATAGGCTTCTATATTATCGCCGCCTATAATTTTTGCAAATGCCTGGCTCATCTGGCTGCGGTTGGAATTTTCGATACAAACAAAAAGCAATTTCTTTTTTGCCATTGATTATTTTTTTATGATTTGATAAATGATAACAGCCATCAATGCCCCTAAAAAAGGTGCAGTAAGATAAACCCACAAATGTTCTAAATGGCCACTTACCACTGCTGGTGCCAATGAACGGATTGGGTTCATGGAGGCTCCACAAACAGGCCCTGCAAACATTGCCTCTAACAACACCACACTGCCAACAGCCAGTCCTGCAAACATGCCCTGCTCTTTGCTTCCGGTGGCAACTTGTAAAATCACCAGCATTAAAAAGAAACTGAGTATTATTTCAAAAACGAAAGATTGTATGGCAGTGCCAGATGGCAAGGAAGCTCCTAAAAATATGGAGGCAGGAAATAAAATTTTTAAAATAAAACTTGCAGCAAAAGCACCTGCAGCCTGGCTAATAATATAGGGTACCACTTCTTTCCAGGCAAAGTTTTTATTGACAGCAAAAGCTATCGTAACAGCAGGGTTTAAATGAGCGCCGGAAACTTCTCCCAGTGTATAAATCATTGCCATCACAATTAGCCCAAACGTAATGGCTACCCCAATATGCGTAACCACTCCATTCATTACTTCATTAATCGTCATGGCGCCGGTGCCACAAAACATCAATGCAAATGTGCCGATAAATTCTGCTGTATATTTTTTCATTTGCAAGGTTTTTAAAAGGTTGCCAACTTTTAAAAGTTGGCAACCTTACATTCATTAACAACAACCACTTCCTGGCTCACAACAATTCCTTTCATCCTTCGCAGGCTTTTCTGCATACACCGTAATACTAGTGATTTTGGTTTTGCCATTTTTATAAGTTGCAATTTCATCGGCACTTAAATAGTTCGCTAAAATATCATCAGGAATAATGATGGCTTTGTCTTTTTGCAATGTGATATTTTTAAACCCGGCAGCTTCTATAATTTCTAAATACACTTGTTTTTGAATAGCCCCACTTACGCATCCTGCATACAACTCTGCCACTTCTTTCCACTTTGCAGGCAGTTCCCCTTCCAACACAATATCAGAAATAGAAAAATGTCCGCCAGGTTTTAACACCCGAAAAATTTCGCTGATTACTTTGTGCTTGTTAGGTACTAAATTCAATACACAGTTGCTTACAATTACATTGGCATAATTGCTAGTTACCGGTATATCATCAACGTCGCCTTGTCTAAATTCAACATTGTTCAGCCCTAATTTTTCTGCATTGGCCCTGGCTTTTTTAATCATCGGTTCTGTAAAATCAATGCCAATTACTTTACCAGTTTCACCAACAAAGCGACGGGCAATAAAAGCATCATTACCTGCACCACTGCCCAGGTCAATTACGGTATCTCCTTCTTTTATTTTGGCAAATTCTGTAGGCAGGCCACAGCCTAATCCTAAGTCTGCATCGGGGTTGTAGCCTTCCAGTGTAGTGTAATCATCTGCCATAATGTTGTACACTTCACCACCACAGCAGGATGAAGTGGCACCACAACAGGAGCTGGCATTTTGTGTTTGGCTTTGCGCTGCAATAGCAGCATACTTTTCTCTTACGAGTTCTTTAATTTGAGATTCATTGTTCATGGCTATACTTTTGCCCCCATCCCCTAAAGGGGTGATGAGGAGATTAGAAAATACGTTTATCTTAATTCTTGTTGCCCCCTTCAGGGGATGAGGGCTTAACAGCAAGCTTTTTCATTCTGTACTTTCAGTTTATTAAACAGAAAACTAAACTCCCCCATAAATCTTTCAAATGCTTTCCAATTAATGCAATAGCAACTCCGGGGGCCGTCAACGGTTCCATCTATCAATCCTGCATTTTTTAATTCTTTTAAATGCTGCGATACGGTGGATTGCGCCAACGGCAACACTTCTACTATTTCGCCACAGATACAGCCGTTGTGCTGCGCCAATACTTTTAAGATGGCAATACGGGCCGGGTGGGCAAGTGCTTTTGCAAACTCTGCCAGCTCCTGTTCTTTTTGACTGAATGATTCTTTTTTATGAATGGCCATAATTATGCAATTGATTTTTGAAAACTACAGAACAAGAAATTTTGAATGGTTTTAAAAGGAGTAACATGATCGGTAGTGATACAACGGATTTTGGTAAACCATTTTTTTAAAGTTGAACTGAGGTCTTTCTCATTGTATTGCTTTACTGGCAAACCACTGCATTTCTCCGGTCCCTCTGTAGAAAAAGTTCCAATAATTAATTTACCCAATGGGCGGATGTGTTGTTGAGCAACAGCCAGGTAGTTTTCAATCTCAGCAGGGGCAGTTAAAAAATGAAATGCAGCCCTGTCGTGCCAGCAATCAAATTTTTTACCTGTGTTAAAATCCAGTATATCCGACACAACCCAATTAACCTGGTTTGCTTTTTCTCCCAACCGCTGTTTGGCTTTATGAATGGCGGTCGCCGAAATATCCAGTACGGTAATATCGCTGTATCCCATCTGCAAAAGATGATCAACCAAAAAACTATCGCCGCCACCAATATCAATAATGGCCGCAGTTTTAGGCACAGCAAGCTGGTTGATAAAATCCAATGACTGCTGAGGCGTTTGCTGATGCCAGCTTACTTCATTTACCTGTTTGCCGGCAAATACTTTTTCCCAATGCTGTTTTTTATTCATACCAAAATCCTATATCGCAAATATACGATTAATGTATTTTTATTTCCAAATTTATTCTCGATTTTTTTAAAATTATTTTCAGGCCCAATAACAAAAAGAAATTAACATGGATAAATTAGAAGTAATTTTTGGGCAATCCCGACTGCAAAGTTTTTAAATATGTCCATTTTATTATCATTGCCATTGCTTACGCAATTATTTATATTTTTGCGGTTGCTCAAAAGCAAATCATTACGATGCACACTATTTTAATTACCGGCGGAGCTGGTTTTATTGGTTCTCACTTAACCCGGCTTTTTGTAACCAAGTATCCTGACTACAAAATTGTAAATCTTGACAAGCTTACTTATGCAGGAAATTTAGAAAACCTCAAAGACATTGAGGCTGCCCCCAACTATACTTTTGTAAAAGGCGATATTACGGATGCTGTTTTATTGAAAGAGTTATTCGACATACACCAATTTACCGCCATACTGCATTGTGCTGCCGAAAGCCATGTGGACAGGAGCATTACCGACCCTTTGGCTTTTATAACTACCAATGTTGTAGGCACTGCAACGCTGCTGCATACTGCCAAACAAAACTGGCATGGCAACTATGAAGGCAAAATATTTTACCACATCAGCACCGATGAAGTGTATGGCTCTTTAGGCGAGACAGGTTTTTTTACTGAAGAAACTGCTTACGATCCAAGAAGCCCCTACTCTGCATCCAAAGCATCTTCAGATCATATTGTAAGAGCTTTTTACCATACTTATCATTTACCGGTAAAAATTTCTAATTGCAGCAACAATTATGGTCCTTATCATTTTCCGGAAAAACTAATACCGCTTTGCATACACAATATCATCAACAATAAACCACTTCCCATTTATGGCAAAGGAGAAAACATCAGGGACTGGTTGTATGTAGAAGATCATGTAAGGGCAATTGATGTAATTTTTCATAATGGACAAATTGGTGAAACTTACAATATCGGCGGCCACAACGAATGGACAAATATTGACCTGGTAAAAGAACTGTGCAGGCAGATGGATGAAAAGCTGGGCAGAGAAAAAGGCGAATCAGCAAAACTGATCACTTACGTGAAAGACAGGGCTGGCCACGATTTACGCTATGCCATTGATGCTGCTAAATTAAAAGATGAATTAGGCTGGCTGCCTTCATTACAATTTGAAGAAGGCATTTCAAAAACAATTGACTGGTACCTTTCAAATACAGAATGGCTAAACCATGTAACTTCAGGAAATTATCAGCACTATTACGAATCTCAATATCATAAACGTTGAGAAGTTTAGGTGTTTAGAAAGTTTAGATTAGAGACTTAAATTTCCAAACTATCTTAAAATTGCTAAAATAGGTTTTATGAGAATTTATTCTTTTGAAAAACTGGAATACTGGCAGCATGCAAGAAAATTAGCAGTGTGGACTTATATAAACACAAAAAAAATTCCTGCGGAAGAAAGATTCGGTATAACATCTCAAATGAGAAGGACTGTGGTATCAATTGCATCAAACATAGCAGAAGGTACATCACGTAAAACATTAAAAGATCAATCGCACTTTAGCACAATTGCTTACAGCAGTGCTATTGAACTCCTAAATGATTTTATAATTTCAAACGACCTGATGCTATTATCAGACGAACAATATAAAGAAGGCAGGGAACTTATTGAAAAACAAACCCTGCTGATTGCAGGGTTGCGTAAATCACAGGAGACAAAAAATAAATGAATTCCCCCCTAAACTTTCTAAACACCTAAACTTCTAAACCAAATCATGAAAGGAATTATTCTAGCCGGAGGCAGTGGCACAAGACTGTATCCAATAACAATGGGTATCAGCAAACAGTTAATGCCTATCTATGATAAGCCAATGATCTATTATCCACTCAGTACTTTAATGCTGGCCGGGATAAATGAAATATTAATTATTACCACTCCAGATGACCAGTCACAATTTCAAAGACTGCTCGGCGGTGGCTCACAATGGGGTTGCAAAATTGAATATGCCAAACAGGAAATACCCAACGGACTGGCACAGGCATTTGTGATTGGTGAAAAATTTATTGGCAAAGACAGTGTGGCACTGGTGCTGGGAGATAATATTTTTTATGGTACCGGTTTCAGCCATTTGCTGCAATCTTCTGTAAATCCGGATGGAGCTGTAATCTTTGCTTACCCGGTAAGCGATCCGGAAAGATATGGTGTGGTAGAGTTTGACGAAGCCTTTACTGCATTGAGTATTGAAGAGAAACCCGACCATCCAAAAAGCCACTATGCCGTACCGGGATTGTACTTTTATGACAACGAAGTGGTACAAATTGCCAAGAACATTCCCCCAAGCCCAAGAGACGAATATGAAATTACCGATGTAAATAAAACCTACCTGCAAAATAAAAAGCTCAAAGTAGGCGTTTTAAACAGGGGATTCGCCTGGTTAGATACCGGCACCTTTGAATCGCTGAGTGATGCTACAGAATATGTAAGGGTAATAGAAAAGAGGCAGGGACTGAAAATAGGCTGTCCGGAAGAGATAGCCTGGAGGATGGGTTTTATTACTAAAGAACAGTTACTGGCTGAGGCTGAAAAGCTAAAGAAAAGCGGATACGGCGAATATTTGAAGAGGATTGCCCGTTAATTCGCTCACATCCAAAATACCGGTAATTGCTGATGAACATCCAGTTAATCAATCCTTTTACAAAGAACTTTCTTTCGCATGCTGCTGAAGGGCTGATGGAAAATTGTGCCCTCATTTTTCCTAAAAAAAATGGTGCCTACCGCATTGTAGAAGATAATAACTACACTGAAAATTTTGGTTACCAGTGGAACAAATTTGCAGGTACGCAGGTGGACAAAGCCAGCAAACTGCAAATGAGCAAAACCCGTTTTTTTGCCGAAACCAACTGGGACAAAGAAGATCTTTCGGGAAAAAATATTTTAGAAGTTGGCTCCGGTGCCGGCCGCTTTACACAAATTATTTTAGATCATACCAGCGCCAATTTATTCAGCGTAGACTACAGCAATGCAGTAGAGGCCAATTATAAAAACAACGGACCCAACGAACGCTTACAACTTTTCCAGGCAAGTATTTACGACATGCCTTTTGCCAAAGCACAATTTGATAAAGTGCTTTGCATTGGTGTATTACAGCATACACCAGATTTTGAACAATCAGTAAAATCATTGATTGATATGGCCAAGCCTGGTGCTGAAGTGGTGGTGGATTTTTACAGTGTGAATGGATTTTGGACAAAGCTGCATGCAAAATACATGTACCGCAGCTTCACAAAAAAAATGAGCCACGAAAAATTGTATCAACTAATTGACCGCAATATTGACTGGATGATAAAAGCAAGTCTTTTCTTTTCAAAAATTGGTTTGGGCAAAATGATGAACCGCTTTATTCCCATCTGTGATATTGATGGTACATTGCCTGCATCCCTCACTTACCAGCAACTTAGGGAACATTGTGTGCTGGATACTTTCGATATGTTTTCTCCAGAATACGACAACCCTCAATCCATCAACACGGTTGCTGACTGGTTTAAAAAACACGGCATGGAACAAGTATGGGGAGGAAAAATAAAATACGAAAACTGTGTGGCTTCGGTAGTGAAGGGCATCAAAAAATAATTGCTTACTGTTTCAATTGCTTTTGCAAAAAAATTAATCAACCAAACAAAATAAGTCCTCTTAAAAATGAACCTGGCCAAATCATTCAGCATATACACCGTGGCCTCTTTTTTTAATAAGGGGATGATGGCGATCCTGGCATTTTTTTTATCCAATTATATACTTCCTGCCGAAAACGGAATGCTGTCATTGTACAATGTATTTATTGCATTCACACTTCCCTTTGTTATCATGGGTATGCCGGCATCCCTGGTGATGGCACATACAAAACTGGACAGTAAAGAGTACAAAATATTTTTTAGTTCTTCCCTTGCATTATCTACCGGTTGCTTTTTGCTGGTGCTTACCATTTTTTTATTGCTGGGAAATATTATTACCGGCATCATCACTGTTCCTTTTCGCCTGCTGTTGATTGGTTTGCTTTACACTTACTTTAATTTATTCCAGGAAAATATTCTTGCTTATTTACGCACCCTTAACAAACCACTGCATTTTTTATTACTCTCTGCAGCAAAGGATATTACTGAAATTGGATTGGTGATATTGCTGGTGATTGTGTGGGCCAAAGGTGCCGAAGGACGTATTGTTGCAGCTGTTATCACCGGCGGAATTATTTTTTTATACAGTGTACTGTATTTTTACCGGCAGGGTTTTGTACATGTCCGCATCAGCAAAAAATATTTAAAAGAAGAGTTTCATTTTGGCATATCGCAGGTGTTTTTTTTATTCACTGTATTTATACTGAACGGTACAGATAAGTTTTTGATACATTATTTTTTTCCTGCCGACAAAGCCGGCTTGGGTATTTATTTCATGTCCACACAGTTTGCTTTTATTATCAATGTAGTGATCAGTGCTTTTTTCTTTTCTTATCAGCCTGTTCTGTATAATTACCTGGCCAACTTTACAGAAGAAAATAAATATAAAGTGCTGAAGATAAAATATCTTTTCGCCGGCTTCCTGTTGCTGTGTACAATTATGCTGAGTGTGTGCATCCCTTTTATCTATCACCTTTTTATTAATAAACAATACCTGCCGGGCATGCCGTACGTAGTATGGAATGCTTTTGCTTATTTTTTCTGGGGATTGTATGCCATGCTGCTGGGCTTTTTATATTATTACAAAAAAAATAAACTGGTAATTGCATTGTCTGTTTTCAGTTCGGCCGTTTGCATTGCCAGCAATTATTTTTTCATACAAAGATGGGGATTGCAGGGAGCTGCTTATGCCAACCTGCTTACTTATTTTATTCTTTTTGTAACATCATTTATCATCATCAACAGGGTGTGTAATTTGCAAATGCCCTGGCTGAAGTTGAGTAAAATTTTTGTATCCAATAAATTGCAGGTAAATCAATAATTGAAAAAAACTATTAGTATAAATATTTTTGAATGAACAACCATCTTAGCCCAATAACAAATAAAAGTGGAACTGTGAAAACAGCTGCTTTTCTGAGCAAAGATATTGTTGCGCTATACCGGCAGCAGTTGGGTATGGATGTATCTGCATTTATGCCGGATGAAGGCAGTTTTTATCTTTTTCAGTGCAATGAAACAGGGTACCGCTTTTATTATCCGCAGGGCATGGATGGAGATGGCGCATTTTACGAAACCCTGCAGCAAAAGCTGGGTGACGGTTATTATCATGATTGGAAATTTGAATACCAGCTTGCGTTTGATACGGTACAAAAAGGCGATAAAGTATTAGACATTGGTTGTGGGGTTGGTAATTTTTTAACAAGGGCAACGGAAAAAGCCGCTGAAATTTGCGGCCTTGAATTAAATAAAAAAGCCGCCGCAGTATGCAGGCAAAAAGGACTGGCGGTGCATGATGAATTGATTGGTGAACATGCAGCGAAAAAGAAAGGTTACTATGATGTGGTTTGTATGTTTCAGGTGCTGGAACATATTTATGATATAAAAACATTTTTACAGGATGCCATCAGGGCATTAAAGAAAGGTGGCAAGCTGGTGATTGGTGTACCTAACAATGAACCCTATTTTTTAGGATATGATAAATACTGTACCCTCAACCTGCCGCCGCACCACATGGGTTTATGGAACAGAGGGGTATTTGAAAAACTGGCACCGCTTTTTAATTTATCCATACAGCAGGTTGTGTATGATGTAAAAGGCAGCATTAAAACACAGGCTTACCTGCAGGCTAAATATTTACTCAACATAAAATCTATTGGCGGCAATCATACAACAATTGAAAAATTTAAAATGCTGATGATGGGAGTAATTACTTTTCCATTGGCAGTAATAAAAAAAATAACCACCGGCATTAATGGCTCACATATTGCAGTGGTATTTACAAAACTTTAAACCTGGTTGCTGCAAAGCAGAGAATGAAAAAAACAGTTTTACATATCATAGATAATCTTGGCAGGGGCGGCGCAGAAACCATGCTGGTGAATGTTGTAAAGCAATTGAGCGAATACAACAACATCATCGTTACGCTGTATCCTGAAAATGAATTTGGTGATGAAATACAATGCGATAAAATATTTTGTTTGCATCTTAAATCAAAAATATTTACCCCGGTTGCAGCAGCACACTTAAGAAAAATCATCAAAGAAAATAATGTAAGTATTGTTCACAGTCATTTGTTCTGGAGCAGTGTGGTGGCAAGGATGGGAGTGCCGAAAAAAATCCCGTTGTTAACAACCATTCATGCATTTGTGGCTTCTTCAATTGAATACCAGCCATGGCGGATGAAGATGATGGAGAAGCTGACTTATAAAATTAGAAAGAGTACCATTATAGCTGTGGCTAAAGGTGCTTTGGAAGAATACTTCAATTTTATTAATGTTAAGCCACACCAGGCATATCACCTGTACACATTTGTAGATACAGCAGTTTTTAATGAAGCTGCTGCAGTTGAAAAAAAGGAAAGTGCAACTTTCAGGATTGTCACTGTGGGCAATTTGAAAGAGCAAAAAAATCACCGCTTTTTATTGGAAGCATTTAAAGAATTAACAAACGAAAATATAACGCTGGATATTTATGGCAAAGGCCCATTGCAGAATGAACTGCAGCAAACGATTGATGAACATCAATTAAAAGTTAACCTTAAAGGACAGGTAAAAAACATACAGGATGAGATTAGGCAATACGATTTGTTTGTGATGTCATCCCTGTATGAAGGCTTTGCATTGAGTGTGCTGGAAGCGATGGCTTTGGGCTTGCCCATCCTGCTTTCTGATATTGTTTCTTTTAAAGAACAATGCGATGATACGGCCACTTATTACAAACTTAACGACACTCATGATTTCACGTCAAGGTTACTGGCGCTGAAAAATAATCAACAGCAATTACAGTTCTTAAGCATGGCCTGCAAACAGAGAGTGCTGCAAAATTATACCCTGCAAAAACACATGCAGCAACTGAAAACAATTTACAGTAATGCACTCACAGAACCACAGCCCCGTATCGCATTGAGTTTTGCGAAATAATAATTCCCTATTTTCGTTTTGTTACAAACTCCCGGTACATGTGCGGCATCGCAGGCTATATCTCACTTACTAACGGCATTTCACCCAACCAGCTAAAGCAGGCTGCATCGCTGATGCAGCACCGTGGCCCTGATGCTGAAGGGTTTTATTTTTCTGATGATAACAAAGTTGGGCTGTCACACCGCCGTCTTTCTATTTTAGATTTATCCAATACTGCAAATCAACCCATGCATTCTGCTGACGGCAGGTACTGCATTGTGTTCAATGGCGAAGTATATAATTTCAATGAATTAAAAAATCAGTTGACTGATAAAGGTGCTTCCCTAAAAACAAGTTCTGATACGGAAGTGATACTGGAATTGTTTGTACAAAAAGGCCCTTCCTGTTTTGCTGCAATGAATGGCATGTTTGCGTTTGCGATTTATGATAACAAAGAAAAAACAGTAACATTTTGCCGGGATCATGTTGGCATCAAACCTTTATTTTATTATGCAGATGAAAACAATTTAGTGTTTGCTTCTGAATTGAAAGTGGTGAAAAAAGTGATGGGTGATCAGTTATCGGTTAACCGGGAAGCAGTTCCTTATTTTTTGCATTTGGGTTTTATACCCGAGCCATTGACTATTTATAATGACACTTATAAATTTCCTTCGGCTCATTTTGTACAGATAAAATTGCAGGATGGTTCATTTACTAATTTATCAAATGATATTATTCCGTTTTGGAAATTGCAGGATGCGGTACAGTCAACAGTGATGAGTGATGAGTTGTCTGCAAAAAAACAACTGAATGATTTATTGCTGGATGCAGTGGAGAAGCAATTGATCAGTGATGTGCCGATTGGTACTTTCCTGAGTGGCGGTATTGACAGCAGCCTTGTAACTGCCATCGCAGCAAAGGTTTCGGGCAGTGATAAAATAAAAACTTTCAGCATTGCCATTGATGATGGCAAATACAATGAATCGAAATTTGCAAAACAGGTAGCGGAACATTTACAAACAGATCATCATGAATTTGCAGTGAAGGAAAAAGAAATAATGGAATTGGTTGATAAATTAATTCCTGCTTATGATGAACCTTTTGCTGATTCATCTGCCTTTCCAACGATGATTGTGAGCCGCCTTGCAAGAAAGCATGTGACGGTGGCATTGAGTGGTGATGGTGGTGATGAACTGTTTCATGGATATGGAATGTATGAATGGGCTAATCGATTGTCAAATCCTTTGGTGCCTTTCGTGAAAGCGCCTTTGTATGCTGCTTCTAAACTGATGGGGAATAAATACCAGCGTGCCGGTAACTTGTATGACTACCCCAGCAGGCAAAATATCAGTACTCATATTTTTTCGCAGGAGCAATATTATTTTAAAGAGCAGGAGTTGAAGTCATTGCTGGTGAATCCAATCTTTGATTTTGCAGCTATCAATACACAACCTGCAATGGCAAGAAATTTATCTGCAGCAGAGCGGCAGTCTTTTTGGGATTTTAATTATTACCTGAAAGATGACCTGCTGGTGAAAGTGGACAGGGCCAGTATGCAGTATTCTTTAGAAAGCAGGGTGCCGTTGCTGGATTACCGGCTGGTAGAATTTGCTTACAATGTAGCGCCTGAGCTGAAGATGAAAGATGGCACGATGAAGTATTTACTGAAAGAAGTACTGTATGATTATGTGCCCAAAGAAATTTTTGACCGGCCCAAATGGGGCTTTAGTATTCCGCTGGCCAAATGGTTGAAAACCGATTTGAAATATTTGCTTGACAAATACACATCCGAAGAAATCATCAGTAAATACAATGTGGTGAATGTGGCTGTTGTAAAAAAAATAAGAGAACAGTATCTAAACGGCACAGATTATTTATTCAACAGGCTTTGGCTGATAATAGTACTGCACTGGTGGCTGGAAGAAAATAATGGCTAACAAAAGAATGCAAAAAAAAATACTTTTCATATCGTATGATGGAATGACTGACCCACTGGGACAGAGCCAGGTAATTCCTTATTTGCAGGGGCTGAGTAAGAAAGGTTTTCAATTTTTTTTATTGAGTTGTGAGAAAGAACAGGCATTCGCACAAAATGAAACGGCGGTAAAAAATATGCTTTCCGGTTACAACATTGAGTGGGTGCCGATTGCTTATACCAAGAAGCCACCGGTAGTATCAACACTAAAAGATATTATCAACCTTAGAAAGAAAGCAAAACAAATTCATCAGCAACATGGCATTGACATGGTGCATACCCGGCCCGGTATTCCTGCATTGGTTGGACTTTGGATGAAGAAAACTATGGGAGTAAAATTCATCCATGACATCCGTGAGTTTTATGCAGACAGTCGTGTGGAAGGTGGCATCTGGAATATCAACAACCCGTTATTCAAAATCATCTACCATTATTTTAAGAAAAAAGAACAGGAACAAGTGGCATTAAGCGACGGCATTGTATGCCTCACTTATGCAGCAGAAAAAATTATTCAGCAATTGCCGGAGTATAAAAAACCAGTGCCGCTGAAAGTAATTCCCTGCAGTGCCGATCTGAATTTATTTGATCCGTCAAAAATAAATATTTCACAAAAGCAGCAGTTGCAAAAGGAACTGAACATTGGAGAGAATGATTTTATCATCAGCTACCTCGGCTCTATTGGCGGCTGGTATATGACAAAGGAGATGCTGCGTTTTTGTAAACTGTTATCGGATAAAAAACCTGCAGCTAAATTTTTATTTATCTCTCCGCACCTGCATGATGTGATTGCCGGCGAAGCAGCAAAATACGGACTGCCTGCAGATAAATTAATTGTAAAACATGGCAAAAGAAATGAAGTGCCTGCACTGCTGTCATTAAGCAACTATTCTTTATTTTTTATCAAGCCCTGCTATTCAAAATTATCTGCTTCACCTACTAAGCATGGAGAAATTATGGCGATGGGTATTCCTGTAATTACCAACAGTGGTGTGGGTGATGTAAAAAAAATTGTAGAAAAATATAACGCCGGATATGTAGTGGATGATTTTACTGATGCATCTTTTATTTCGGTAATTGATAAAATGATTGCAGGTAATTCGTTTGATGGTGCTGGTATCCGGGATGGTGCTGTTGAATTTTATTCTTTGGAGAAAGCGGTGAACTTGTACAACGAAATTTACAATCAAATCCTTTAACTTATTTTTTCTTCAACCGCTCCGGATTTTTCTTTAAAAAATCTTCCCAGCCATTTGCCTTACTGCCTGTTGATGGCAAAGATGAATTGCTTTGAAAATAATGGCATACTGCTACTGCCAAAGCATCGGAGGCATCAAAATATTTTGGATCATCTTTAAAATTGAGGAGGCGCTGCAGCATTTTCAATACCTGTTCTTTGCTGGCATTGCCATTGCCTGTTACGGATTGTTTTACTTTTTTCGGTGAGTACTCTTTCACCTCCAGGCCATGGCGCATGGCGGCTGCAATGGCCACGCCCTGTGCCCTGCCCAGCTTGAGCATGCTCTGTACATTTTTACCAAAGAAAGGTGCTTCAATGGCAAATACATCGGGCTTGTATTTGATGATGAGTCCGCTGACAGTGTTGTAAATGAGTTGCAGTTTTTTATAAGGGTCGTCCACTTTGCCGGGTTTCAGCACATCCAGTTCTACCAGTTTTATTTTGCTGCCGGTTACTTCTATTAAGCCGTAGCCCATTACCACCGTGCCGGGATCGATGCCTAAGATGATGGTGGATTTTTGTTGCAAATTATTTTCCTGCTTTTTGAATTGGTGATGACAGTAATTTTTAAAGTATCATTGTAAACGAAATGTAATTTTACAAAAGGCAGTTTGTAAGATAACGTAAACAAGCTGCCTGTTGCTGAAACTGTACAAGTGAGTGACACAACGATGTTGAGTAAAGATATTGAGCCGGTAACAAAAAATGCATTTTAAAAATAACAGTTGGTACTGATTATTTCTGCATCATCAAATGTCCGTATAAAAATAATCAAAACAGTTTTGAGTAAGCAAATCAAAATATTGATCAACTATTTCCTGGGGCCAGCATTATTTTTATTGTTGTCCTGGAGTTTGTATGTGCAGATCAACAACCAGCCCGACCTGCTGCTGCGATGGCAGCAGATAAAAGGGAGCTGGCATGATAACCGGAGCTGGATTGTTGTGATACTGCTGTTTGTAAACTGGGGACTGGAAGCAAGAAAATGGCAGGTGCTGGTGCAGCATGTGCAGCCGATCTCTTTTTTAAATGCTTTTAAATCGGTGCTGGCGGGATGCAGCATTACGATGCTTACGCCCAACCGCATGGGTGAATACGGCGGCAGGATTTTGTATGTGGATGATGGCAACCGGATCAAAGCAATTTCATTGACCATTGTGGGCAGCATCAGCCAGTTGCTGGTAACAATGATTATGGGCTGCCTGGGATTATTTTTTTTAAGATATTTTTCACATAATAACGTCAGCACTTTATCTGTTTTACCGGAGTTTTGGGGTGATGTACTGATTTACCTGTGTGTAACAATTACCATTGGGCTTACGTTATTTTATTTGCGTTTAGGCTGGCTGGTGAGGATGATGGAAAAAGTTCCGGCCTTGTACAAAGTGGTTAAACACATCAGGGTGCTGGATGAATTTGATAATATTCAGTTAATACGCATCCTGTCTTTGTCGTTTGTAAGATACTTGGTCTTCGTTTTGCAATACGTGTTGCTGTTGCAGGTGATGCAGGTGGAGATTTCTTTTGGCATAAGTTTTTGGCTGATCACCGTTTTTTATTTGGTACTGGCAGTGGCGCCAACCATTGGATTTGTAGAGTTGCCCGTAAGGGTTGGTGCCTGCTGGGCTTTGTTGAAATTTTATACAGCAAATGAATTGGGCGTGGGGGCAGCGGCATTGGGTATCTGGCTCATCAACCTGGTGCTACCGGCTGTGGTGGGCAGTTTATTAATATTGGGAATTAAAATAGTAAAAGATAAAAATGAGTAAAATTTTAAAAGCAGCGGTTGTATTTCTGTCGCTCTCAGCATTTTCACCGGCACCAACAGGTGGTGATTTTTGTGGCTTAAAGAACAGGGCATTCCAGGCTGGTGAAACGGTTACCATGAAAGTATTTTACAGTGCTGCCGGAATTTATATTGGAGCAGGCGAAGCAACTTTTGTTACCAACCTGGAAAGATACAATGGCAAAACAACGTATCACTGTGTGGGTGATGGAAAATCATATCCTTTCTTTGATAATTTTTTTAAAGTGAGGGACCGTTATGAAAGTTACATTGATACCGCTACCCTGCTGCCGGTAAAATTTATTCGGAATGTGGATGAAGGGGGTTATAAAATATATAACAATGTGTCCTTTAATCATGAAGCCAATACTGCTGTTACCACCAATGGTGTTTTCAAAACTACCAGTTGCATACAGGATGTGGTAAGCGCTATTTATTATGCCCGTAATATTGAATTTGAAAAATACAAAGTGGGAGATAAAATTCCTTTTGATATGTTTTTAGATGAAGAAGTGTATCATTTGTACCTGCGCTACCTCGGCAAAGAAAAAGTGAAGACCAAGTATGGTAAATTCAATGCCATTAAATTTAAACCGCTTTTAATCAAGGGTACTATTTTTCAGGGTGGTGAAAAAATGACTGCCTGGATAAGCGATGACCCCAATCATTTATTACTAAGGGTGGAAAGCCCTATTAGTGTGGGTTCTATTAAAGTGGATATGTTTGGATACAGGAATTTACGGTATCCGCTAACTTCTTTGATTAGTGTACGGTAGCCATTAATTTCACGAATTGACACGAATTAATTCTCTTGCTCTTTTATAAAAGGATTCGTGTGCATTGGTGTAATTCGTGGCAGTGCATTTCCGGCTTTTTATACTTCGCTCAATTTAAAAACATCTTTTTGCCGGATACTTTTTTCTGTTTGCTGCAGGGTGCAGCATTCATATACCGGATCATGTTCAAAAAAGAGAATATAATCATTGGCTAAAGCAGTGGTTAAAAAACTTTTCTTCTCCTGCAAAGTTGTTAGTGGAAACATATCGTAGCCCATCACATAAGGCAGGGGAATATGTGCAACGGATGGCAGCAGGTCGGCCATGTAAACAATTATTTTTCCATTATAATTAATTACTGGCAGCATCATGGCATCGGTATGGCCGTTGACAGTTATTAGTGATAAGTTATCAGTGATCAGTGATGGGTAAATGCTAACACCATCAACAATTGATGAAATGCTATCAGCCGATATATACTTCAATTGCCCGCTTTCCTGTATGGGTAAAATATTTTCTTTTAAAAAACTTGCCTTCTCCCGGTCATTTGGCTGTGTTGCCCATTGCCAGTGCTTTTCATTGCTCCAGTAAGTGGCATTTTTAAATGCAGGAATTAATTTATCGCCTTCTCTCACAATACTTCCACCGCAATGATCGAAGTGGAGGTGGGTTAGAAATACATCGGTAATATCATCTTTGGTAAAGCCATGCTGTGCCAAAGATTTATCCAGCGTATCTTCTCCATGCAAATAATAATGACCGAAAAATTTGGCATCCTGTTTATCGCCCATGCCGGTATCAATCAAAATTAATTTGCCTTCGTCTTCCAGCAGCAAACAACGCAATGCCCAGCTGCATAGATTATTTTCATCAGCAGGGTTTAATTTGTTCCAGATGCTTTTTGGCACCACACCAAACATGGCACCGCCATCCAATTTAAAATAGCCGGTATTGATGCTGTACAATTTCATAAAAATATTTTTTTATGCAGCTGCAGATGATTTCTGTTTAGCTGCAGTAAAAAGTAAAAACACAAATCCTAAAATAAAAAATACCACCAGCGATAAAATAGACTGGCGGATACTGCTGACACCTTCTATAAATCCAAATGTAAACAACCCGATCACAATGGCCAGCTTTTCTGTAACATCATAAAAACTAAAGAAGGAAGCCGTGTCTTTTGTCTCAGGCATAAACTTGGAATAGGTAGAACGGCTCAGCGATTGTATGCCTCCCATCACCAAACCTACCAGCGAAGCAATGATATAAAAATGTGTTTCGGTAGTAATAAAATAACCGGCGATGCAGATGCCAATCCACAACAGTACAGTAAATAAAAGTATTTTAATATTGCCAAACCTGGCCGATAAACCCGACATAATAAAAGCACCTGCAATGGCCACCAATTGAATGATCACTGCGGTAATGATCAACTTTTCGTTGGGTAATTTTAATTCTTTAATGCCAAAATCAATGGCTACCAACATCACTGTTTGCACACCCATGCTGTAAAAAAAGAAGGCAGTTAAGTAACGTTTTAAAACGGGAATGTGCTTTAGCTGATCCCACACAATTTTTAATTCTTTAAATCCATTTATCAGTACATGGGTCTTTTCTGATCTTTCTTTTTTACTGCTGATGGGCAAAACATTAAAAGTGATTTGTGCAAAGCAAACCCACCAGATACCTACCAACAAAAAAGTAATTTTTAATGGCAAAGGATTATCGGGCATCAGCACTACCAAACCAAAGCCAATCATCTGCATCAGCACACTGCCAATGTATCCAAGCGAATATCCTTTGGCACTTATTTTATCCATATCTTTTTCTGCTGCTATTTCCGGCAGGTACGAATTGTAAAATACCTGGCTGCTATAAAAGCCAATGCCGGCAAACATAAAACACATCAGGCCCAGCGTTACGTGATCTTTATCAAAGAAAAACATCAGGCTGCAACTTGCTGCACCCAGGTAACAAAAGAAACGCATGAAATTTTTCTTATTACCTTTGTAATCTGCAATGGAAGAAAGGATGGGAGAAAGAAAAGCAATGACCAAAAAGCCAAATGCCAGTACATAATCTTTCAATTCGGTGTTGACAAAGTGACGCCCTAAAAAAGAAATACCATTGGGGAATTTTTCAAGAGATGTGACTGCCGCATAATACGCCGGAAAAAAAGTAGTGGTGATAACAAGATTATAAACCGAGTTGGCCCAGTCGTACATAGCCCACCCATTAATTATTTTTTTGGAAGCTGTTTGCATTGCAACAATCTTTTGATGGCTGATGAGGTTTATTAGGTTTGCTGAAAGTAAACAAAATTATTCAACAGACATTACGAGGTTGATCAATTGCTGATCACTCCACGCCAGATGAGCAGCAGCATGATGATGCCGGCAATGATGCGGTAAAAACCCCATACCCGGAAGCCATATTTTTTGAGGAAGTCAATAAAAAATTTGATGGCAAGTAAAGAAACAATAAATGCCACTGCACTGCCCAGCAGTAATGTCAGCAGGTTCGATTTGTCCAATACTTCAGGATTATTTTTGTAGGTATCCAAAAAGCTTTTGGCAGAAGCTGCCAGCATGGTAGGCACTGCTAAAAAAAAAGAAAACTCTGCCGCTTCATTACGGGTAAGCTTTTGGCTCATGCCCGTTAAGATGGTGGCAGCACTGCGGCTCAATCCTGGAAAAATAATGGCCAGCACCTGTCCGCAGCCAATAATGAAAGCTGTTTTATTCGTAATTTTTTCTTCTGAATCAATTACCGGGTGGCTGAATAATTTTTCGATAAACAACAATGCCACACCACCGGCCACCATGATGCAGGCGATAAAAATAAGATTGCCCAGGGCGGCATCAATATATTTTTTCAGGAAAAACCCAGCCACCAATGCCGGTATCACAGCGATGATGAGTTTGATATAAAAATTGGTTCTTTTAAAATTGAAAAATTTTTTCCAGAACAATACTACTACCGCCATGATGGCTGCTAACTGTATCACCACTTCAAACATAGAAGTAAAGGGAGATTCAGTAACACCCAGCAATGGCTGGGCAAATTTCATGTGGGCTGTTGAAGAAATTGGAAGAAACTCTGTGAGCCCTTCTATAATAGCGATGATGATGGATTGAAAATTAGTCATCTTGTTTTAGTTAACAATGCAAATGAAAAATGCGACGTTTGATTCATCGCATTTATAAAGTAATCCTTCTCAAATTATTTATTCTCTTTTGGTTTTTTCATGATCGCAAAAATCTCTATGATAAAACCTGCCATTATCAGCATCGGTGCAATGGTAATACGGGTGGTGCTGTAAATTTCATTATCGTTAAACTTAGTGGGGTCGGGGCTTTTGCCGCCTGCCATTAAAAAAAATCCCAGTGCCATCACCGCTATCCCTGCAAGCATCCACATATAATTGTCTTTGCTGAATAAAGGGTTTGCAGCACTCACCAGGGCTTTTGAATTGCCCACATTCACTGCTGTTTGTTTTTTTACCGTAGCCATTTAATTAAAATTTAAGAATGTAAATAAAAGTAATAATTATGAGAAAAAATTGCTGATAACAAAACCTTAATACAGATCGTCTAATTTCATCTGCAGGTATTTTAGTACAGAGCGGTGAGTGCTCACCAATGAAATAGTGATACCCAGCACCAGTATGCCGATAATTATGATGGCCATATTAGTGCTGTCTCTCAGCTGGCTGAGCCAGGGCACAAAATTTTCTACCAGCAGGATAAAACCAAACACGGCAGCAATCGCAATCAATGCGGCAATCAATCCATTAATAACGGCCCTGATGTTGAGCGGCCTTGCAATAAAACTCCGGGTGGCACCCACCATCTGCATGGTCTTAATTAAAAAACGGTTGCTGTACATGGCCAG
The DNA here is from genome assembly GCA_031368105.1 of Chitinophagaceae bacterium. GTDB lineage: Bacteria > Bacteroidota > Bacteroidia > Chitinophagales > Chitinophagaceae > Ferruginibacter. The sequence goes on along the minus strand of JANLQY010000019.1, from coordinate 32,575 downwards.
CCGGATGGTGTTGTCAATAGAAATAATTACGATGATGGATAAGATAATCGCCATGATTAAAATAAAAGAAGCTACCGAACGGGTTAAGGAACTAACGTTGCCCAATGTCTCTTTCGGGTATTGAAACTCCGACATTACCCCGGCATAGTTGGCCTCCAGGTAACTGCTCAATAAATTAAGACTGTCCTTGTTCATATAATCCGACTTTACATAAAAATCAACACTCTCGGGCAGAGGATTGTTGGCAATAATTTTTTTCCAGGTACTGTCGTTTTCGGTATTCCATTTTTCAATGGCCTTTTCTTTGGTTACATACTCCACCGATTTTACATAGGGCAAAGCAGCAATGTATTTTTCCAAAGAATCAATCTGTATTTTTTTTGCAGGCGGCGATATCCACACATGCACCTGGATATTTTCCCTGAATTGCTCACCGGATTTTTTCAGGTTTAGAAACAACCAGCCCACCACACCAAAAAGAAATAATACCAGCGCCACACCCACAATGGCGTAGCCGTAAGAAGGTTTGCTGCGTTTAGCCGAAGTTGCTTTTCCGTACAATGACATAGAGGGTTTGTTTATTGAACTTATTATTTTTATGTTCCCGGCAGCAGTGACTTTCTTCAACATCGTTGCGTCGCACTCTTGTACTGCATACCAATTTGCATCTTTTTTGTCTGAACGGGGATTTTAAAAGATTTGAAGGATTAGCCAGATTTACTTTATAGAAAGTTGCCTTTAATCCTTTCAATCAATTTAATCCACCCCAATCGTCGTACAGACAATTTCAACTGCTGCAAAAGTAAAGGTTTTTAGCTGCTTTGCATTACTTTTGCCCATCACAAAAATGCCGGTTACAAATATATTTTTAAGGCGGTAATAAAGCAAGCTGCTCTACTGTGAAATAATTTTTTCTTCACAGAACTATTGTGAGACCAACGCAACATGTTCAGCAGCGGGCAGTATATCAGCAGGCGTTTCATAAAGATATAATGTACAAGAGTGCGACGCCAATGAAGCAACATAGCAGTACAAAAGACGGGTACAAAAAATTAAAATAAGGTTTACAACAATGGAATACAAATTCAACGAGATTGAAAAAAAGTGGCAGGACAACTGGAAGAACAACAACACTTACAAGGTTAGCAACAATAGTGACAAGCCCAAATATTATGTGCTGGATATGTTTCCTTATCCAAGCGGTGCAGGGCTGCATGTGGGGCATCCGCTGGGTTATATTGCCAGCGATATTTACAGCCGCTACAAAAGACTGAAAGGTTTTAATGTACTGCATCCAATGGGCTTCGACAGTTTTGGTTTGCCTGCAGAACAGTATGCCATTGAAACAGGACAGCATCCTGCCGAGACAACAAAAAAGAACATCGACACTTTTAAAGCACAGCTGGATAAGATTGGTTTTTGCTACGATTGGGACAGGGAGGTAAGAACCAGCGATGCTTCTTATTACAAATGGACACAGTGGATTTTTTTACAACTGTACAATTCTTATTTCTGCAATACAGAAAAAAAGGCTTTGCCCATTTCGCTGCTGATAAAAAAATACGAAACAAAAGGTGCGATGCCTGCAAGCGGCAACCCAATCTCCGGCAAACATTTTACTGCCGATGAATGGAATGCATTCAGCAAACAACAGCAGGAAGAAATTTTAATGAGCCGCCGCCTTGCATTTAGCAAGTACGGCGAAGTAAACTGGTGTGAAGCATTGGGAACTGTGTTGGCCAATGATGAAGTGGTGAATGGTGTAAGCGAACGTGGCGGCCACCCGGTAGTGAAAAAGAAAATGCGCCAGTGGTATTTACGCATTACTGCTTATGCCGACCGATTGCTGGAAGGCCTGGAAACAGTGGACTTCAGCGAAAGCATGAAAGAAATGCAACGCAACTGGATTGGAAAATCACAAGGAGCTGAAATAACATTTAAAATTGTGAATTGTGAATCGTCAATAGTGAATGACTCACTTACAGTTTATACAACAAGACCTGATACCATTTTTGGGGTAGACTTTATGGTGGTGGCACCTGAGTTGGAATTGGTGCAGCAAATAAAAAGTACAGAACAAACTGCTGCCGTTGATGAATACATTGCGTATGTAAAAAGCCGCAGTGATGTAGACCGCATGGCGGAGAAAAAAATCACCGGCTGCTTTACCGGCGCTTATGCCAGCAATCCTTTTGACGGCAAACAAATTCCTATCTGGATTTCAGAATATGTTTTGGCTAGTTATGGCACCGGTGCTATCATGGCCGTGCCTTGCGGCGATGACAGGGATTTTAAATTTGCACAGTATTTTAATATTCCCATCACCAATATTATTGGTCCTTATTTTAATGGTGAAGAAGCCAATGCGACTAAAGAAGTCACATTAGAAAACTCTGGTTTTTTAAATGGTGTGCAAATGATGGCTGCTTCTGAAATGGTGTTACAAAAATTAGAAGAGCAGGGCATTGGCAAACGAAAAGTAAATTACCGAATGAGGGATGCAGGCTTCAGCCGCCAGCGTTATTGGGGTGAACCTTTTCCGATTATCTGGAGTGATGGTATTGCGATTCCTTTGGATGCAGCAGAGCTTCCATTGGAATTACCGCATGTAGATAAATATGGCCCGGGGCCGGAAGGCGAAGGTCCGCTGGCGAATATTACTGACTGGGTGAATGTTCCTACAGGAAAAAGAGAAACTTCTACCATGCCCGGCTATGCTGGTTCTTCCTGGTATTTTTTACGCTACATGGATCCACACAATGCCGACACTTTTTGCGACCGTAAAGCAAGTGATTACTGGAACCAAGTGGACTTATACATTGGCGGTACCGAACATGCTGTTGGGCATTTATTGTACAGCCGCATGTGGACGAAAATTTTATTTGACTTAGGGCATATTGGTTTTGATGAACCGTTTAAGAAATTGTTGAACCAAGGGATGATACAGGGGAGTTCGAGATTTGTGTATAGAGTAAACAGCTGTTTTAGATTATTACAGAATATTTTAAAATTGAATTTTAGCAAAGATGAATTTATTGAAGAACAAATACCAGACAGGAAATGGAATTTTGACTTTACAAGTCATTTAAGAAAAATCAATGTTTTTATTATTTATAAAGAACATTTAGAAGATAGCTATACTTACCATAAAGAATTTTTTACTGAAGGCTATCACTATGTTTTTTAAGTCATGAAGAAGTAATTAAGTATTATTCACAGGGTGCAGATGTATTGATCAATTGGCTTAAAGACATCTTTGAAAAAAAAGACAATTATTTATCGAAAGACTTTATCGCAAACACATATTTTATATCGTATAACAGGTTACATGAATTTGGAAACAATATTGACAATACTCAATACCATCCACTTCATGTTGCTGTAAATATTGTAGATGGATTTGAATTAAATATTGAAGAATTTAAAAAGTCTAAAAATGGGGAATTTGCAAATGCAGAATTCCTTTTAGAAAATGGAAAATATGTCTGTGGGTCTGAGGTCGAAAAAATGTCTAAACGATATTACAATACTGTTGATCCGGCTGACCTCTGTGACAAATACGGCGCTGATACTTTCCGCATGTATGAAATGTTTCTTGGCCCGGTAGAAGCCAGCAAACCCTGGGATACCAAAGGTATTGAAGGTGTTCACCGTTTTTTACGCAAGCTGTGGCGTTTGTTTTTTGATGAACTGAAAGGCAAAGTATGGAAAGATGAAAAAGCCACCGATGCAGAATTGAAAGTGCTGCACAAAACCATCAAACGAATTGAAGAAGATACAGAGCGTTTCAGTTTCAACACTGCCGTTAGTACCTTCATGATTTGTGTAAATGAACTTGCAGATATCAAATGTCACAAAAAAGAAATACTGGAAAAAGTATTGATACTGCTTACGCCTTATGCACCGCATATTGCAGAAGAATTGTGGAATCAATTAGGAAATACCGGAACCATTTTGGATGCTGCTTACCCGGCATTTAATCCTGGCCTGCTGGTAGAGAGCAGCAAAGAATACCCGGTGTCTATCAATGGTAAATTAAGAACCAATATCAACCTTGCCCTCGACCTCGATCAGCCGGCAGTTGAAAAACTGGTGCTTGAAAATGAGATTGTACAAAAATGGCTGGAAGGAAAAGCACCAAAGAAAATTATTTATGTAAAAAACAAGATGGTGAATGTGGTGATTTGATAGAACGCTGATGATACTGATTGAGCGGATTAAAACGGATTTTCTTATCTGTTGCAAGATAAAGCTGGTAATGTTTACCGGCTTTATCTTTTTACACTGTGTATGTTTTATAAAATGATAAAACGCCTTCCCGACTTACCGGCAAATCTGTTTACCTTCAACCGATGATTAACAGCCTTGAAAATGTATTGCTAAAATATCAATCCACCTTTGGACGGGTTGTTGATTTTAATGCTGCAACAGACAAACTTTTTCATTTTGATTTTACTGCAGCAAATAAAGAATTAACGGACGACCTCACCACTGACACACAAAAATTTTCTGCCTACGTCAACAATAAATTACAAAGCAACAATTGCAAATACGGAATCGGCGGATACAACGAAGACAGGATACTTTACAAACACAGCAACCACTTTAAAGTATCAGAGTCTTCCAAAGTCTCCCCCTTGGGGGGAGATTTAGAGGGGGCCCGAAGTATTCACCTCGGCATAGACATTTGGGCCAATGCCGGCACAAAAGTTTTTGTACCCATCGGCGGCATCGTACACAGCTTTGCATTCAATAATAATTTTGGTGATTATGGCGCTACGATCATTTTACAACACCAGCTGGATACGATTAATTTTCATACTTTATACGGTCACCTAAGCCTGAAAGATTTAGTGTCTTTACAACAGGGAAAATACATCAGCCGTGGAGAATTGCTGGGGCATTTGGGCGAACCAAAAGAAAACGGTGACTGGCCGCCGCATCTGCATTTTCAAATCATCCAGGATATGCGGTTGCAACTGGGTGATTATCCCGGCGTGTGCAGCATTAGCGAAAGAGAAAAATATTTACACAATTGCCCAGATGCCAATTTGATTTTGAACATGATCAATTCATAAAATAAAAACGATGAACAGAAATGAAACTGTTCATCGTTTTTATTATCTCTTCTAAAAATATCAATGCTGAATAATCACTTTGTGTGTAACAGTATTTCCATCATTTAATATCTTCAGCAAATAAGTACCCCGTGGATAAGCGGCAGTATTTATTTCTTCTGTGGAAGCAGTCATTGTTTTACCCATCAGCTTTCTGCCGGTAGCATCATACAATTCTATTGTTGCTTTGCCTGCAGCATTGTAACCGGCACTTACAGCAATATAATTATTGGCAGGATTGGGATAAATAATATAATCGTTGAAATTATTTTTATTGTGCAGCAATACAATTTTACTGTAAGTAAAAGTTCCATCATTATCCGTTTGCTTAATGCGGTAATACAAATTGCCAAAAGGAATATTGAGGTGAGAGAACTGGTAGCTGCCCCGGGTGTTGTTATCAATAAACAATGTACCTGCTGTTTGCCAAGCACTTCCATCAATGCTGTATTGCACTTCAAATTTATCAGCATTAACCAATGGTGTGGCTACCTGCCATTTTACCAAGGCCGTGGTTTTGTTCAGTAAGGAGGCATCAATGGTTAAAAATTTTACCGGCAGTGAACTACACAAAAAAGGGGTCGGTACATTTTCACCCACATCTCCTGCATTGCCATTTTTGTTCGGATCCATCACAGTGGAATCTCCATTGTTGGAAGAGTCTGCAACACTTACCAGCGACAAAGCTGTGCCTGCACCAATATCAGCTTTGGCAATGGCAGAGTTTAAATAAGTGGTAGCTGTATTCAAATTAGTAGCCTGGAAGCTCACCTGTATTTTAAAAAAATAATCCCTGTTACTAAGCACTTTGTTGGGCAGGTTTTGCCCAGGATTTAAAATACCGGTAACCGTAGTACCATTGTATGCAGGATTTAAAATAAGTGCCGCAGCATTGGACCCCGTAACAAAACTGGCACTTACATTGGATACATTGCCTGCACCAAATGCAGCAGCCAGGTCGTCTGTCACATTCACATTATTGAGTATCACATTACCCAGGTTTTCTGTGTACACTTCGTAAGTAAGGTCGGCTGTATTGCTGTTAACTTTTGCCGCACTAAGTAAGCGTTTGGTAGCACCAACGGATGGAGTAAAGCTGGTATTATCAATGGGTGCCAGGCCATTTTGGAAACTTTTTTCTGTACCCAAAATACCGGTGGCAATATTATAATCGAAGTAATAACAGCTGCCATTAAAATCAGAACCAGCCAATTCTAAAATACCATTGATGTATGCAATACCATAACAATCTTTAGGCAATGTTTTTAAATAAGCGGCTGAAGCATTGCCGGTAGTACTGCTGTAGTCTGTAATTTCATACAGCCTGCAGGTACTGTTTCCAAGGCTTGCAAACATTCTTCCATTTGGCAAAATAGTAAGGTCGCCACTTTGAATGGTGGTGGGGTAATTACCGGCAGGAAACTGCAGTATCCTTGTGCTGATTACATTGCCGGTATTTACATCAAACTTATCCATATTACAGGTGCCGGTATTACTGTTGTAATTGGAAAAAGACCAGAGGTCACCGTTATTATCAAATTCAAAATTGTTGGAGATGTAGCTGTAAGAATAAGTTGGTGCCACCGGAATGGAAGGGGGGCAGATAATGTTTGCAGGCAAGCCAATATCCAGCAACCATATTTTTGTTTGCAATCCATCACGAATGTCTGCTACATAAAGCTTATTATTTTTTGGATTGTAAGCAATGAATACACTGTACACGTTGGGCATCTGAACCGCCAGGCTGCAATTGGTGAGTAAAGAAGAAGATGCAGTTAATGGATCCTTGATCAAAGAAAAGTAAGGAGTGGTGGAAGTGTTGCAGGCAATGCCTCCAAAGTTTACCAGCACAGAATTTTGTGCAGCGGCATATTGACAAAGAAATAATCCTGAAATGATAACCCGGCAAACCTGCAGTGTAAATTTTGTTTTCATTATATCACTTTATAAGTGTAGAAAAATATGCTGTTCGAAGGGGAGGCGGCTTTCAGAGGAAATGCTGGATTGGAATACTGCAATACCATTTGATAGGAATGGAAAAATATTGAGTACTGTAAATGTAGCTTTTTTTTTAGTTTATTTACCAGTGAAGTTTGATTTTAGATTTTAACTGCCATCACTTTCCCGCTCTGGCAAAGCTGGCAGCAGACAATTTCAGCGACGATTTTTAAAAATGGATTTACAAAAAAAGATTAATCCTTCTTCTCAAATAATTCTTTTTTCTCCACCACTTTCACTTTGTCTTTTTCTTTCAGTTGTTTGCTCACCACATCATACGGACCACTCACTACGGTTTCATCTCCTTTCAATCCTTCGGTAATTTCTAAGTAGTTGATATCCTGAATAGCAGTTTTCACTTTCACTTTTTTTACTTTGCCATCTTTGCTGTCCACCACAAACACCACTACCTCCAGGTCTTCTGCAGATGTGGCTTCTTTTGCCTTGGCATCACTTGATTCTACATGCTTTTTATCTGCCTTGGTACTGTCTTTAATTTCCCTGGTTGTTACTGCATTGATAGGTACACTGATTACGTTAGCATGTGTTCTTGTTTGTATATCTGCACTGGCACTCATGCCCGGCCTGAATGGAAAACTTCCTTTGCCCAACAGGTCGGCATAACTTTCGGGCTGCAGGCGTACATACACTTTGTAATTGGTAACATCGGTACTGGTATTGGCAAGTGCTGCCTGTGTGGCAGCGCCGTTATTGCTGCTGGCAATTTGAGTTACAATACCTTTAAATTTCCGGTCACTGTAAGCATCTACTGTAATAATGGCGCTATCACCTAAGTGCAGTTTAGGCACATCACTTTCGCCAACATCTACCCTAATTTCAATTTTAGCCATATCGGCAATCCGCAACATTTCTGTTCCTGCCATCATATTACTGCCCACTACCCTTTCGCCTTTTTTTACACTTAATAAACTTACCACACCATCCATTGGTGCCAGCACTGCGGTTCTGCTAAGATCTTTATTGGCTTTTGCCAGGCTGCTCTGTGCCGATTGTACTGCCGCCTGCCCGCCACGGATGGTTTGCCTGGCAGCATTGTAATTTGCCTGTGCACTTTTGTATGCTGCTTCTGCCACATTAAATTCATTGCGGCTGATCACCTTTTCATCATACAATTGTTTTTGCATGTTGTAGGTTTTACCTGCCTGGTCAAGGGTTGCCTGCAGTGCGGCTAATGATGCCTGTGAGTTAGCCACCTGTGCCTGACTTTGTGCCACACCGCTGGCAGCCTGGTTGGCCTGTATGGCATAAATGTCTGCAAAAATACGGGCCACTATCTGCCCTTTTTTTACACTGTCTCCTTCTTTTACTGTCAGTTCTGTAATTTCTCCGCTGATATCGGGGCTAACTTTCACTTCTATCTCCGGATAAATTTTTCCGCTGGCATTTACTATCTCTGTAATGGTACGCCGCTGCACTTTTTCAGCCGTTACTTTAGTGCCTTCATCTTTACCAAACACACCGGCAGCCTTCAATCCTACTAACGCAACAATTAATATTACCAGGCTTATTAAAATCCATTTTACTGTCTTACTCATGTTGTATTTTTTTACTTCACCACCTGAATGGAAAATGAAGAAAGTTATTTTTATTTTTTTGTCACCGGCATTTTATCATTTTTCAACTGCAGTGGCGTCGCACTCTTGTACTTTTTATTTTGATTAGGCTTTGCTCAAACTATTCAAATCTTTCAACTTATCACTTATAACTTCAACCCCTGCCCTTTATAAAATTCCAGCACTTTCATTTTAAAAACATAATCAAACTGGTTCAGCACATTTTGCAGTTTTGCCCTCAGCAAATTATTTTGATTGGTGATCAGTTCAAATGTGCCCAGCATCCCCACATCATACCGTTTTTTTGAAAAATCAAAAGTGCGTTGTGATGCTGTTACATTTTTTTCACTGGCATTAAATTTTTCCAGCGCCACAATAGCGCTGTTATAAGCCTGGTAGATGTCCTGTTTTATTTTTTGGTTGTCAATATCTTTCTGAATCTCCAGGCTTTTCATCGTTAACTGGCTCCGCTGGCAATTTGTTTTTAAAGAAGCCCCGTTAAAAATCGGCACACTTAAATTGATACCATACCCCTGGCGGAAATTATCAGAAAACTGGGGAAAGAAACTTCTTTTAGAAACAACGGGTGATAGGGCAACATCGGGGGAATAAACGATGTAAGAAATGGTAGCCACTGTTACATTGCCTATTTGGTAAGGAGTAGCAGCTACAGTTTTGTAACCACTCACCTGAAAAATTTTATCATTAAAGCCTGTATTCAAATTTGCAAACAAAGAAATGGTGGGGTACATAGCAGCTTTAGTTGCCTGTATATTTTTTATTGCTGCTTTTAATTTCATTTCGTTGTACCGCTGTTGTGGCAAATTTATCAAAGCAGATGCATACACTGCTTCAGGTAAAAGGGTTTCCATTTTTTCAAGCGGTATTTTATCAACCGGCGGTGTCTCAACATCAAATGGAGCAGCGGCATCCATACTCATGTAAGCTTTTAAAGAAAGCAACGACTGTGTTACATTTCCTTTCACAGATATCAGGTTGGAACTGTCATTGGCAAGCTGAGCTTCCAGTTCGGAGGCATTCAGTTCTGGCAAAGAACCTGCATTTACCAGTTTACGGGTATTCGTTAACTGCGCCCTGGTTTGTTCTAATTGTATGGAGGCAATATTTACCTGCTCTTTATTTAATAATACTTGCAGGTACAGGTTAGCAGTACTTAAAGCAATATCATTTTTTAATTTATCAGTATTGGCTTTTGCTGCCAGTAACTCCCATTCGTTAGCAGCAATGGTATTTTTTTTACTAAACCAGTTAAAAATTTCAGCGCTGGTTTGCAGGCTTGTACCAATATTAAAAGAGCCGCCGGTTACTACTTTAAAAGAAGCATCTTGTGTGGGACCAATATTGTAACTATTATTCAGATTAAAGCTGGCATTGGGATATTGTGATAATTTACTCTGCTTTAAAGTGAGTGCTGAAAAATTTTCCTGCAGGGCTGTTTGCTTAGCGGTAAGGTTATTTTGCATGGCATACTCTACACATTTTTTCAAATCCCATTTTTCCTGGGCGCTGATAGTGGTAATAAAGAAAATAGTAAGCAATAAGGTATAGGTAATATAGCGCATCGGACAAAAATAAAACATCCTGCTGTATTGGGGCATCATCAATTTTATAAGTGGTAAACATAAAAAAGGCTATCTGCAAATAAGCAGATAGCCTGATAAAATTACTTAGTAAAAACTACCAGCTTTTTTTAGCAACACCATTTTTTACTGCCTCTAAAGCAGTTGCTTCACTCAGCATGGTAGTCATCTTGTTGCCTTTGCCATCATGACCCTGAGCCATGTAGCCGCCACGGGCTGTTTTAGTTATCACTGCGTCCTGCATGGGAACGTTCTTTTCTTTCGTCTTCATGCAATAAGCTGTTAACATGTTTGACATCTTTTTTTGAATTTATGGTTAGTAATAATGGGTGAAGTAGTAAGCTTCAGGCTACAAGCTACAAATTATATTGGTTTTAGCAAAATAACCGTCATTTTTGAAATTTTCATTATCCCGGAAAATATTTACCACTATAAAAAATGAGCTCCTGAAAAACCAGGAGCTACACTTATAATTTATAAAATTTTCTTTCAAAATTTACACATCAATCTTTGCATACTTAGCATGAGATTCGATAAACTCCCTTCTTGGCGGAACTTCATCCCCCATCAGCATACTGAATACCCTGTCTGCTTCGGCGGCACTTTCAATGGTTACCTGCTTTAGTGTACGGGTGGCCGGGTTCATGGTGGTTTCCCATAATTGATCAGCATTCATTTCACCCAAACCTTTATACCGCTGTGTGTTTACACTATCGTCTTTGCCCATTCCAAATTTTGCTATCAATGCTTTACGTTCTGCATCCGTCCAAGCATAATCCTGTTCTTTACCTTTTTTCACCAGGTACAAAGGTGGCTGGGCAATATATACATACCCCTGCTCCACCATCGCTTTCATGTAGCGGAAAATAAAAGTAAGTATGAGGGTGGCAATATGGCTTCCATCCACATCAGCATCCGTCATAATAATTAATTTATGATAGCGGAGTTTGGATGTGTCCAATGCTTTGGGATCTTCAGGTGTACCAATTTTTACACCCAATGCTGTAAAAATATTTCTAATTTCCTCATTGTCATAAATCTTGTGTTCCATTGCTTTTTCCACGTTCAGTATCTTACCCCTTAATGGAAGAATGGCCTGGTAACTTCTATCCCTGCCCTGTTTGGCAGTACCACCAGCCGAGTCCCCTTCCACCAGGTACAGTTCACAACGGAATGGATCTTTATCGCTGCAATCAGCCAGTTTGCCGGGCAATCCACCGCCAGTTAGTACACTTTTGCGCTGCACCATATCACGGGCTTTTTTTGCTGCCGCCCTTGCCTGTGCTGCAAGAATAACTTTCTGAATAATAGTCTTGGCATCCTTTGGATTTTCTTCCAGGTAAGCTACCAGTACCCTGCTCAGCGTACTGTCCACCACACCCATTACTTCATTATTACCCAGCTTTGTTTTTGTTTGTCCCTCAAACTGAGGCTCCGGTACTTTTACAGAAATGATAGCGCTTAATCCTTCCCTGAAATCATCTCCCTCAATATCTACCTTGGCTTTTTCAAACATCCCTTCTTTTTCACCATAGCTTTTAAACACCCTGGTAATAGAACGGCGGAAGCCAGCCACATGGGTACCTCCTTCAATGGTGTTGATATTATTTACATAGCTGAATAAATGTTCCTGGTAGCCGGTATTATAAATCATGGCTACTTCTACCGTTACATTGCTGGCCTCATCCCTTCCATCGCAATAAATCACTGTAGGCAACAAAGGATTCCTGTTGGCATTCTTATCCAGCATCTCTACAAATTCTACAATGCCGCCTTCGCTATAAAAAGTTTTGGTATAAGTTTTTCCATCATCATCTATCTCCCTCAGGTCGTTAATAATGATATTTATTTTACGGTTTAGAAAAGACAGTTCCCTTAAACGGCCTTCTAATATTTCCCTGTTGTAAATGCCGGAAGAAAATATGCTAAGATCTGGCCAGAACTGCACGGTAGTACCATGTTTATCGGAAGTTCCTATTTCCCTTACCGCATATTTTGGTATGCCGGTGGCATATTCCTGTTCAAATGATTTACCATCCCTGTTCACCACCACATGCAGTTTGCTGCTCAATGCATTAACACAACTCACACCCACACCATGCAGACCGCCTGACACTTTGTAGGAATCTTTATCAAACTTCCCGCCGGCATGAAGCACTGTCATTACCACTTCTAAAGCACTGCGGTTTTCTTTGGTATGCATACCAGTAGGGATACCACGGCCATCATCCTCTACGGTAATGGAATTATCTTCATTGATGGTTACATCAATATTATTACAATGACCGGCCAACGCTTCATCAATGGAGTTATCTACTACTTCATACACCAGGTGGTGCAAGCCTTTCACGCCGATGTCGCCAATGTACATCGCCGGACGCTTGCGAAATGCTTCTAAACCTTCTAAAACCTGGATACTATCGGCACCGTAACTACTGTTTGCCGGGGCTGCAATTTCTTCAATTTCTGTGCTCATAAATGTGGGCAAATTCTCTTTAAATTTTTCAAAATCTGTATTCCTGCAAATATAGGGCAATTAAAGGGTTTGGGCATTTTAAATTGAATTGAAATCAATGTTTTTTTACAAAGATTTCCACAAAAAAACAGTCACAAATTAGTCATAGTTTCCGCCCTGTTCCGTTGCCGCCGTTATATTCATGTGGATGCCGTATATTTGCATCGAAGTTTATTAATGAATAGAACTACAGATATATTAAGTGTAAGCCAAAAGCAAGCCCTTGTTTTTAACGAACTGGATGTATTGCAGGACATTGAACGGGTTGTTCCCGGTTCGGTTCACTATACTATTAAGCGTTACCAGAAAGTTAGCAGCTGGAATATGGACGATACTGGTATGTTAGTGTACCATTATGAAAAAAATAATCCTGCTGCCAATTACCTCGAACTCCGTTTTTGCATTAGCGGTAATGTTTATTGCCGCCAAAAGCAAACCGAGTGTGACTTTTGTAAATTCAATGCTTCCAAAACCTGTGTGGAAAAAGTAGAAAGCGTGGATGTATTGAGTTTTAGTTTTAAGCCGTCTTACCTTACCCAGTTTGTAAAAGGGATAAGGCAACGGAATGTTACGGATGAAGTACTGGCTTTTACCCATACTTCTTCTTTTTCAAAGCTGCTTCCGCTTTGTGGCAAAACTAGGATGGCGATAGAAGCATTACTGAACCATAATTACACCGATACTTTAGAGAATATTTTCATCAATGCCCAGACACAAATACTGTTGCTGTATAGCATGGATTGTATGCTGGGTGAGAAAGAAGAAGTATTTGCCTGTAAATTTTTAGCCAACGAAGCTGACAGGGAAAAGATCATCAAAGCAAGAGAAGTTTTACTACAGCATATTGGCGAACCACTTACCATTAAAGAGCTAAGCAGAAAGGTTGCCATCAATGAATGTTACCTTAAAAAAGGATTTAAAGAATTATTCGGTACCACCATTTTCGACTTTTACCAAAGCCAGCGGATGGAACATGCCAAGTATTTGTTGTATGATAAAGGCCTTAGCGTAACAGAAGTTTCTTCCCTGCTTGGGTACTCTTCCATATCCCACTTCAGTACTGCTTTTAAAAAGCATACCGGCATTAAGCCCTGCGAATTACTTTTACGTTAATTGCTGCCTTACTCCTTGCTTATCAATACACTGCTTTTTTTATCAGCAGATCACAGAATTTATTGACTTCCAACTAACATTAAAAAATCATTATCTTCGCCTATCAACTATCTCACTCAATAATTTATGGTTAAAGAGAGGATATATCATATCATTTTGAACCGTTTTAAAACAAAAAATTTCAATGGAGCCAAACATAATTTCCATCATCGTTGGTGCAGCAGCCTTAGTAATAGGCCTTGTAGTGGGTAAATTTATTTTTGCCAAAAACACAAAAAAGCAAATAGAAGACGCAGAATCACATGCACAAACCATTTTAAAAGAAGCAGAATTAAGAGCCGAAACCCTCAAAAAAGAAAAAGAACTGGAGGCCAAGGAAAAGTTTGTTCAAATGAAATCTACACATGACAAAGATGTGATGCAGCGCAATCAGAAAATTGTAGAATCAGAAAGTCGAGTTAAGCAAAAAGAGCAAAGCATTAACCAAAAAGAAGCCAACTTAGATAAGCAGGTAAAAGAAAATGAGGCCATTAAGGAAACCCTCAACCGCCAGATTGAAGTGGTAAATACCAAGCGTACCGAACTGGAAAAACACCAGGAAGAACATATCCGCAGGCTTGAAAAAGTAGCTGGCCTTTCTGCCGAAGATGCCAAAGCACAATTAATAGAAGGGCTGAAACAGGAGGCTCATACAAAAGCCATTGCCATTCAACAGGAAATTATAGAAGATGCCAAACAAAAAGCCGGAAAGGAAGCCCGTAAAATTGTAATACAAACCATCCAGCGTACAGCTGCAGAGCAGGCCATTGAAAACTCCATTACTGTTTTCAACCTTGAAAGCGACGAAATAAAAGGCTCTATCATTGGCCGTGAAGGCCGCAATATCAGGGCTATTGAAGCTGCCACTGGTGTGGATTTAATTGTGGATGATACTCCTGAAGCAATCGTTCTTTCTTCCTTTGATCCATTGCGCCGGGAAATTGCCCGTTTATCGCTCCAACGCCTGGTGGCAGATGGCCGTATTCACCCCGCCCGTATTGAAGAAGTGGTAGAAAAAACAAAACGCCAGCTGGATGACCAGGTAATGGAAATTGGCGAACGTACTGCAATGGAATTAGGCGTACACGGTTTGCACAAAGAACTGATAAGGATGGTAGGCCGGATGCGTTTCCGTTCATCTTATGGCCAAAACTTATTAATGCACAGCCGGGAAACGGCTAACCTCTGCGCCATCATGGCTGCTGAGTTAGGCATGAACCCCAAATTGGCAAAACGTGCCGGTTTGTTACATGATATTGGTAAAGTTCCGGATGAAGAAACCGAATTGAGCCACGCTTTATTAGGAGCAAAACTGGCTGAAAAATATGGTGAAAATCCGGCAGTGGTAAACGCCATTGGTGCCCACCACGATGAAATGGAAATGCAGTATGTTATCTCCCCCATCGTTCAGGCTTGTGATGCCATTAGTGGTGCAAGGCCGGGTGCAAGGCGTGAGATCATGCAGCAATACATTCAGCGTATTAAAGATTTGGAAAATCTTGCCCAGGCTTACCAAGGTGTGGAAAAAGCTTACGCTATCCAGGCAGGAAGAGAACTTCGTGTAATAGTAGAAGCAGACAAAGTGAGTGATGCCGACAGCGACAAATTAAGTTTTGAAATTGCCCAGAAAATTCAGACCGAAATGACCTTTCCTGGACAGATAAAAGTGACGGTGATAAGGGAGAAAAGAGCAGTGAATATTGCCCGGTAAAATTAAATCTTTATAATTCTTTAGCTACAGGTGACTTGCCTGTAGTTTTTTTTGTAAAACTTTCCCATTTCAACTTGGAACTTTCAACATTTTCCTTACCTTCGCCTCCCGATAAAAAAATTAAGATTATGAATGCAGTAGATTTTGTACACGAACAACTAACAGCTAAGCCAACATTACCAGCTTTTAAAGCAGGTGATAATATTACTGTGAACTATAAAATTGTGGAAGGAAGTAAAGAGCGTATCCAGAGCTTTAAAGGTGATGTAATTAAGCGCCAGGGCGTTGGTTCTACCGCTACTTTTACCGTTCGTAAAATGAGTGATGGTGTGGGGGTTGAGCGTTTGTTCCCTTTTTATTCACCCAACATTGAAAGTGTTGTGTTGAATAAAGTTGGTAAAGTACGCCGTGCTAAATTGTTTTACCTGAGAGAAAGAAGTGGTAAAAGTGCCCGTATCCAGGAAAAAAGGATGGCTGTTGCCCTTAAAACAAAAAAGTAGACTGTTTATTAAAAATATTCAAAGCGAAAATCAATTGATTTTCGCTTTTTTTTGCCCTTTACTTCTCAGTTTGTAAAAATTTGGAATAATTATTGCCTTAGTGGGTTAATCCGAATACAACTTTAATTATTTAGTTAAAACCCTTCAAATTGTACTACTATGAAAAACACTATTTTCCCTGCGTTATTTATTTGTGCTGTAATCCTGTCCCTGACCTCCTGCTCAAGAGGCATTACCACTTATGAAGCGGCTAATGGGAAGGCTAAATGTGGCCGTTATATCAGGTAGGTCAAATACTTTTTGCAATTAACATTTGAGCAACTTATTAATATCTCTTTTTCAGGCTTATTTAGTTAATATTTGATTTATCTTTGCTGCCTAACAAATTTAATTATCATGACATTTTCATCACTATCAATATTTTTGATTGGTATGCCGGGAGGATCAGAATGGATCTTTATTATTCTGGCAATTGTATTACTATTTGGCGGCAAAAAAATACCTGAGTTAATGAAAGGCATTGGCAAAGGAATGAGAGAATTCAAAGATGCCAAAGACAATGTAAAAAGTGAAATAGAAGAAGGCATGAAGGAAAAAGATAAAGATGAAGAAATAAGACAGTTAAGGCAGCAATTGCAGCAAAAGCAAGCCGAGGAATTACCTAAATAATTTCTCCTACGCAAAATATTTTCCGGCTGAAGTGAATGATAGTTACTATCAATCGCTCCAGCCGGTTTCATACTTACTATATTCAATTCATTTATTTTGTTTACTAATATCAGCGAATATCAACAGCAATTAGCAGCAGGCGAAACAACTTGTATGGCTGCGGTAAATTATTTTCTTGATACTATTAAAGCAAATAAAAGGCTGAATGCTTTTACAGAAGTATATGCAGCAGAGGCACTCGAAAAAGCAGCAAGCTTGGATGCAGAAAGAGTTGCAGGTGGCAAGCCCGGTAAACTGCACGGCGTAGTTGTTGCAATAAAAGATGTGATTTGCTATAAAGGACATAAAGTAACTGCCGCATCAAAAATATTAGCCGGTTTTGAATCGGTGTACAATGCTACTGCTGTACAAAAATTATTGGATGAAGAAGCCATCATCATCGGAAGTTGTAACTGCGATGAATTTGCCATGGGCAGCACCAATGAAAATTCTAATTATGGAAATGTGCTGAATGCTTTGGATGAAACCAAGGTCCCTGGCGGTTCTTCAGGCGGCAGTGCTGTGGCTGTACAGGCTGGTTTGTGTATGATAAGTTTAGGCAGTGATACTGGCGGATCGGTAAGACAGCCGGCTGATTTTTGTGGTATCGTTGGTTTAAAACCTTCTTATGGAAGGATATCGAGATATGGGCTGATTGCTTATGCTTCTTCCTTTGACCAGATTGGAATTTTTGGAAATAATGTAGCAGATGTGGCAATTGCTTTGGAAGTAATTGCCGGTGCAGATGAATATGACAGCACTGTTTCTCAAACACCGGTTCCTTCCTACAGCGATACAGCAATTGTAAAAAATGAGGAAGCAAAAAAATACCGCATCGCTTATTTTGAAGAGGCAATCAATCATCCTTCTTTAGACAAAGAGATTGCAACTGCTATTAAAAATTCAATTGCACAATTACAAAAGGACGGTCATATTATTGAGCCTGTTCATTTTGATCTACTGGATCACATTGTACCGGCATATTATGTACTCACTACCGCCGAAGCAAGTTCTAATCTCAGCCGGTATGATGGCATACGTTATGGCCACAAAACAACCGCTCCCTTTACTGATCTCAATGAATTTTATAAACTCAACCGCAGCGAAGGTTTTGGTAAAGAAGTGCAGCGAAGGATCATGCTGGGAACTTTTGTATTAAGCGCCGGTTACTACGATGCTTATTTTAGCAAAGCACAACAGGTAAGACGCATGCTGGTAAATAAGGTAAATGACATTTTTAAAAATTACGATGCTATCATTTTGCCCACCTCTCCTACAACTGCATTTAATATAGGTGAGAAAACGGATGACCCGATAGCCATGTACCTGGCGGATATTTATACCGTGTTTGCAAACCTCACAGGCTTGCCCGGAATATCACTCCCATTGTTTAAACACAGCAATGGCCTTCCTTTTGGCCTGCAGGTAATGACAAATAAATTAACTGAGGTAACTTTGCTGCAGCTATCATCTGTGTTGATGCAGCAATACAAAACCGCATAGCATCATACTGAAATGAAATATTTTTTGTTTACATATTTTTCTATCCTGTTGCTGGCTGCAAATGCTTCGGGCAATAATTATACTGCTGATAATTACAAAAAAAATCAACAGCCAATCACTGATACTTTACCCAAAGACATTAAAAAAGAAGATGAGCAGATTGAAGAAGTAATAAAGTCACGGACTGCTCCTAAAAAAGAAAAAATTCAATACATTAGCCAGGTAACCAAATACGGTTTTAAAAATCTTTTTTCTAATTACAGTTATAATTCATCACTGCCTTACACAGCCCAAATAAACCCGAATGCAGAAAGCTATATCAGCGATTACATGAAGGGGCATTCAAAATATTTGTTGAAAATGAAAGGCTGGGGCCAGCCCTATTTTAACCTGATAGAAAATGTATTGGTACAATATGGCCTGCCGAGAGAACTAAAATATATTGCTGTTATTGAATCTAATTTAAACCCGGCTGTTACCAGCAATAAAGGTGCAGGCGGCCCCTGGCAGTTTATGCCTTACACCGCAAGAGAGTATGGCCTTTCTGTAAATCCATACCTCGATGAAAGGAGAGACTATTACAAAAGCAGCCATGCTGCTGCAAGGTATTTGCTTACATTATACAAACAACTGCACGACTGGTTATTGGTAATGGCAGCCTACAATGGCGGCCCGGGAAGGGTTTACAGCGCTATGAAAAAAAGTGGCAGTAAAAATTTCTGGGACCTGCAATATTATTTGCCGGAAGAATCGAGGATTTATGTGAAACGATTTATTGCCACACATTATATTATGGAAGGTGCTGGTGGTATAACTACGAATGGCGGCAGTTTACCCTACAGCAATACAGGTTTTGGACCAACAGAAATAAAAAAGCAAACTAATTTAACAGAAACAGAATTAACAGATGTGGAAATGCTGCCGGTCTCAGGCAAATTCAATTCATTGGTAATTGCAAAAAATCTTTCGATGGATATTGTGAATTTCAATCACTACAATCCTGACTTTGATGGGGTACTGGTATCCACAGGAAATTACGAACTGAGATTGCCACCGGATAAAATGCAACTCTTTGTAGCAAATAAATACAGCATATTAAATGAGTGTGTGCAGTTGCTGCTTGGCGGAGCAACGGTGCCCGTAAGCAGGACTACCTATCCTGTAAAATCAAATAAAAAAGGAAAGCATTAGCACTACTTGTAAATCCGCTCGTAAGCATCTTTATATTTTTCCATTATCACTTTTCGTTTCAGCTTAAGGGTCGGCGTTAGTTCACCACTTTCAATTGTCCATTCATTTGGCAGCAGCTCAAAACGTTTTACCTGCTCCACATGATTGAAGAATTTATTGAAGCTGTCAATCAACTCCCTGTACAGGTTCAGCACTTCAGGATTATTCACTGCATCTTCGTTGGTTACAAAAGGAATATTTTTTTGACGCATCCATTCTTTCAGGTTTGGTATACTGGGTACAATTAAAGCTCCTACAAATTTTTGTTCTGCCCCCACAATCATCATCTGTTCTACAAATGGCGACTCTTTCATTTTATTTTCAATCGGCTGAGGTGCTACATATTTACCACCGCTTGTTTTAAACAATTCTTTTTTTCGGTCGGTTATTTTTAAAAATTTACCGTCTTCAAAAACACCGATATCACCGGTATGCAGCCATCCGTCAATGATTGTTTCTGCGGTAAGTTCCGGCCGCTTGTAGTAGCCCATCATTACACTGGGGCCTTTCACACATATTTCTCCATCCGCTTCCAGCTTCACCTGCTGCCCATCTATTACCGGGCCAACGGTGCCGAATTTTGTACCGCCATCATATTTACAATTCACACTAATCACCGGGCTGTTTTCTGTTGGCCCGTATCCCTCATAAATAGGGATTTTTGCTGCAGAAAAAATTCGTATCAGCCTTACCTGGCAGGCAGCACCGCCAGTAATGATAAACTCTACATTATTACCCAACCCTTCACGCCATTTGCTAAACACTAATTTGTTGGCAATAGCCAGTTGCATATTGTACCAGATGCCTTTACTTTTTTGAACATCATATTCATTGCCCAGTGCTACCGACCAATCAAAAAGTTTACGTTTTACTCCGGTAAGTTCTGTACCCTTTGCCATAATTTTTTCATACACTTTTTCCAACAACCTCGGCACAGTACAGAATAAATTAGGTTTTACTTCTTTTAAATTTTCGCCGATCGTATCTAAACTTTCAGCATAATAAATAGAAATACCACTGTTGATATAGATGTACGAAACCATCCTTTCAAAAATATGATTGAGGGGTAGAAAACTAAGAGACCTGCCTGTCACTTTTTCTTCAAAAGGAAAACTTTTTACAGCGTTGAGTACATTGCTTACTATATTCCGGTGGCTCAGCATTACCCCTTTGGGAAAGCCTGTAGTGCCCGATGTATAAATAATAGTGGCACAGTGTTCAGGCAAAATGGTTTCTTTAACTACCCCTAATTTTTTAAAATCATCCGGTGAAGGCTGTTCCAAAATTTGCTTCCAGAATATAGCGCCGGGCAGCTCATCAAAAGCATAAATATTTTCCAGCGTTGGCACCCTGTCTTTTATACTTTGCACTTTTGATAAAATATCATCGCCACTTATAAAAGCCAGTTTGATGGTAGCATCATTAAAAATAAATTCTAGTTCATTTACATTGGTGGTGGGATAGATGGGACAAAGCAATGCACCAATTTGCTGGCAGGCCATATCCAGTATCAGCCACTCCGGTCTGTTCTTACTGATGAGGGCAATTTTATCCTGCTGCTCCACTGTCATATCATTTCCACCAACACCCAGGCTTAACAAACCTGCACTCAGCCGGTCAACAGTTTCCTTTACTTCCTGTGTGCTGATGGGTACCCATTGGCCATTTACTTTTCCGGTAAGCATATCTGCCTTCGGAAATTTATCCAACTGGAACTGCAGAAAATCAAATATTCTTGAAGAGTCGTTCATATTAGCAAGCATTCAATTGTATGGTAAAGAAATCAGTTGGCAGGGTTGCAGCTTTTCGTATTCTTTTATTTGCATTGATAAAATAAGTAAGCAATAACTAAGATAAATAAAAAAAGCCATCTCCGTTAAAGGAAATAGCCTTGTCAATTTTATTTCATTAAAATATCAGCCGGTTTATTATCATTTATAATACTGTCCAGTTGGTATTTTAAAAATTCTCCCTCTTTGAAAACGGGTAAGGTCGTTGTATTCTGCAGCATGCAAAGTTGTCCAGTTTTGATATGCCGCTAAATTTTGTACCGATCCAAATATCCATTGATTGTATGCCTCAAACATACCATCCTGCAGCAATTGTCTTTGCAGTTCAAATAACTTAAATGGCATTTTTTCTGCATAATCATTATACCAGTCAAGAATAAAACGGCTCCTGATCATTACAAGTGTTTCTGCATTGATACCATTGGCGGCAACAGCACTTTGCTTGTTCATCGTGGCGATAAAAGCATCAGTAAATTTATTTTTTTCATCTGCCGGAACAGTGAGGGTGGCATCAGCAAATAATTTTTTATAACTGTCCAGTAAAATCGTTTTTATTTCTGGCGTACGGTTACTGAAAGGTTCCATGTTGATAAAAATTTCTCCATACAGTATGCTCCATATTTTATCTGGCGTAAGAAAATAATATTTACTGGCATTGTAATAATTTTTAGAAAATCCGGGATCCACTTCTATTCCTTTTTCCCACTGTTTAATAGCGGTATAATCCTGTTGAGCCCACAGCAATTCGCCCAGTTCATTGTACATAGCGCCACTCTCCGGAAATTTCTTAATACCTTTTCTGTAAAGTTTATCGCACTCTTTTACCTCCTGCAGTTGCTTATAAATATTGCCGGCAATCTGGTAACACTGGTCATCAGCATCATCCCTGTCCAGCAAAGGCTTAATCACTTCCAGTGCTTTTACATTGTCCTGCTGCATGTAGTAAGAAAGGGAAAGATCCTTTGCAATGTCCAAATTCTTTGGTTCCATTTGTAAGGCTCTGTTCAAAACCAATACTGCATTGGCATAATCTGACTGCTGCATAAATGACCTGGCAGTTTCCTCAAGATCCTTAGCAGATTGAGAAAATGCGTTACTGCAAAAAATAAAAACGCAGGCTGCAAAAAGTGAAATATTTTTTTTCATCCGGGTAAAGATAAAAAAAAGAGATGCTAATAAAACATCTCTTTTGATACAAATAAAAATCATTAACTAAATCTTAGTCATTAATCAAATGTGTCAGCAGCCCGTCTCTAAGCTTCGGTTCAAACCAGGTACTTTTGGGTGGCATCACATTTCCGCTGTCGGCAATATCAAACAACTGCTGAATGCTTACCGGGTAAAGACTGACAGCAACAGCCATCTCACCGCTGTCCACTCTTTTTTCCAATTCAGCAAGGCCTCTTATTCCTCCTACAAAATCAATCCGCTTGTCTGTACGCTGGTCTTTAATTCCCAGTAATGGATCCAAAACATTTTCCTGCAAAATAGTCACATCTAAAATACCAATCGGATCTTCTGAGTAAGTCCCTTCTTTTGAAACCAATTTATACCATTGATTTTTTATGTACAACCCAAACTCATGCAATTGAGCTGGTGATACTGCATCGGCTGCTTTTTCGATGGTAAATTTTTCTGCTAATTTTTCCAGCATTTCATCCGCACTAAACCCGTTCAGGTCTTTTACCAAACGGTTGTAATCCATTATCCGCAATTGATTGGAAGGAAATAAAGTGGTAAGAAAAATATCAGCGCCTTCAGGGGCTTTTTTACCCAATGCCTTACGCACTTTAGCAGCAGAAGCAGCCCTGTGATGTCCGTCGGCAATGTATGTGGCAGGCACTTTTGTTTGAAACAACTCGGTAATTTTATCACTCATTTTACTGTCGTTGATGATCCAGATAGTGTGCTGTATTTTATCATCAGCCAGCAGGTCGTACACCGGGTTTTTATCTTTTTTCCATTTGCTGATTAATGTATCAATTTCATCTACATTTTTATACGCCAAAAAAACATTACCTGTTTGTGCACCGGTTGTTTTAATATGGTTGATTCTGTCCTGCTCTTTTTCGGGACGGGTAAACTCATGTTTTTTTATCAGGTCGTTTTCATAATCATCCACGCTGCTGCCACATACCAAACCCGTTTGGCTTACACCATTCATTATTAACTGGTAGATGTAATAACAAGGCTTGCTTTCTCTGAATAACACATTGCGGCTGATAAATGCATCTAAATTTTCTTTGGCTGTTTCGTACACTTTTTTGGAATGGATATCCGTATCCTCCGGTAAATCAATTTCGCTTTTGGTGATGTGCAGAAAACTGTAGGGATTGCCTTGTGCTTCTACTTTTGCCTCTTTACTGTTGAGTACATCATAAGGGCGTGACGCCACATTTTTGGCGTGTTGTGCTTCGGGCCTCAGTGCTTTAAAGGGATATATATTGACCATGTATTGTGCTTTATCGGGAAGGTAAAATTAGAGTAAAAAAAATTAAGCCTGCAGTTGTGCAAAACTTTTCATTGCCTGCACCAGTACCTCCACACTGCTTAATGGCAAAGCATTGTACAGCGATGCCCTGAAGCCGCCAACCAGCCGGTGGCCTTTGATACCAATAATATTTTGTGCTTTTACATAAGCTAAAAAACTTTCTTCAAGGCCAGTATCTTTCATTACAAAACAAACATTCATTTTGCTCCTGTCTTCTTTGGCAACCGTGCCAATAAATAAGGGATTGCTGTCAATTTCACTGTACAGCAAGGCTGCTTTTTCGTCATTCAATTTTTCAATTGCTGCCACACCTCCCTGTTCTTTTAACCATCTTAAAGTGAGCATACAAACATACACAGCAAACACAGGTGGCGTATTCATCATGCTGCCATCTTTGATGTGATTACGATAATCCATGATGGTGGGTATGGGACGTTTTATTTTGCCCAAAATATTTTTATTTACCACCACTAAGTTTACCCCGGCAGGGCCCATATTTTTTTGTGCCCCGGCATAGATAAGATCAAATGCATTAAAGTCAATCACCCGGCTAAAAATATCACTGCTCATATCTCCCACCAAAGGGATACTTACTGCAGGAATTTTTTGCCACTGGCTTCCATAAATAGTATTGTTGGTAGTGATGTGGAAATAATTAGCATCGTTGGGTACTGCAAAATCTTTTGGAATAACAGTGTAGTTGCTTTCTTTCCCGCTGCACACCATCGCTACATTACCAAACAGCTTTGCTTCCTTGATGGCTTTTTGTCCCCACACACCAGTATCGGCATAAGCGGCTGTGTCTTTGGCATCCAGCAGGTTCATTGGCACCTGCATAAACTGGGTGCTGGCACCTCCATGCAAAAACAATACTTCATGGTTTTCATCCAGCAGCATCAGCTCTTTTACCAATGCCCTTGCCTCATCCATAATTGCCTGGAAAGTGGGTGTACGGTGACCAATCTCTAAAATAGATAACCCTGAATTGTTATAGTTAAGCACCGCTTCTGAAGCCTGCTGAAAAACTTGTTTGGGTAAAATAGAAGGGCCTGCGTTGAAATTATGAACCACCTGAACTAAATATTAGGATGAAAAATGAAGTGCAAAAATAGCTTTTTGAAAATGATTTTGCTCAACTAATTCAGGAACAGGGGGATGGTTAAAACAAAAAAAGTCATGAAAGACAGGTTGAATCTATACCCTTCGGAGATGATTTTATTTTTTAAAAAAAAATTATACTGTAATAGTTATGACTTAAGCTGAATAACAAAGACGCTTAATAAATCAGGGGAACCATAAAAGAGAGATACTTACAATTCACTTATTTTCTCCCTGATTACCGGCATTTTATTAGCCACCAGGCTCGTGGTTATAAATTGCAAAGCAAAGCCTGTCATTTTTCTAAAAATATTTTTAGAGTTTAATGTAAACAGTTTTCTTGCCAGCAAGCCTACCCCTATGCCAAGTGAGGTATCAATAGCATTGTGCTGTAATTCTTTGGAACCTGTAATTTCATTGAAAGCATTCTTTATCAATGCAGAAGGCCTGAGCCCTTCCAATATCTCCTGCTTTTGCAGTTTTATGCCGGCTATCTGCATTGCCTCCACAGCTTCCAACTCTTTTATTTTTTCGGAAAGGTCGGCCATGTTGGTAATGTTGTGTTTCATTATTTAATAATTTTATCAATGAACAAATTACTCACCGGCACTTGTATCCATTTTTCCCGGTTGATAAAAACCAATAACCCAACCAAGGCATAAAACCCTCCTATGATAAAAAAACCATAACTCAGATTGTCTAGTTTACTGCCAATAAGATAGGCAAATCCAAAACTAACGATTGAGAGTGCCACACCACCAAAAACCACCGTCATAATTATAGCCACAAGGCTTGATAATGACGTTGAAATTTTACCTGCTGCCCTTAACTTCAATAATTCGGCTTTTGTTTCCGCTACATCACTTACAGAAGCAACAAGTTTTTCAATCTTATCTATGGTTGAATACATAATATCAAGTTTAAGCCCGGCTGGTTATTGTAAAAAAAAATTAAAAATCAATTTATGATAAGCTTGCTTTGGCTTCCGCTTTTAAAGCGTTTACCTTTTCCATTGCTTTATCGCCCAAGCCATCTGCCTCGTCTTTTCCGTGGCTGTAGGCGGTTTTAAGTTTATCAACAAAATCATCAAAAGATGACTTCAATGAATCAGAAATACCTTCTGCCTTATTGCTTATTTTTTTCCTGGTGTTAGCGCCCTTGTCTGGTGCCAGTAAAATTCCTGCTAATGCCCCTACTGCTGCACCTGCTACAAACCCTAAAACTGTTTTTGTGTTGCTCATAAAAATTTGATTTAAAAATTAAAAAATGATTGTATTGAAACCCTAAGATGTACTCTTCTGAAAAAACAGAGATAACACAAAGAGAATTATAAAAATGAAAAAAAAGATTTTTGCCATAAAGGCTGCACTGCCTGCAATCACAACATAACCAAATACTGCTGCAATGATTGCAATGATTAAAAATCCGGCCGACCAGCTTAACATAACGGTAGGTTTTTTTAAAAAAAAATTGTTTCTGGATAAATAATGATAAAATATTGTGCCATTCAAAACAATAGCTGTATTGTAACATTGCCGAATGATTATTGGGTATATTTATGTACACACAGGGAAAAACAGTTACCAGTTATGGCATGTTTTTTATAATTATTATACCCTGTAAGTAAAATGCCCTTTACTATCATGTTTTAAAATGATGATTTAGATGAGAAAAGTTTTTGAAAAAGTAAAACCAGACAAACGCATTATTATTGGTTACAGCGCTTCCCTTTTTTTATTATTAATTACCTACCTGGTAACCCTGGTAGCAAATAATAAATTAAGAGACCGGAGAGATATGGTTGACCACACATATAAAGTGATTTATAACCTGGAGCTGCTGCTGTCAACAATTAAAGATGCTGAAACAGGCACCAGGGGTTATGCACTTACAAGAAATATTAATTTTCTTGACCCCTATATAAACAGCAAAGAAAAAGCTGACTCTCTTCAAAAAAACCTCTTGCTGCTTTCAAAAGATAACCTTGTACAGCTAAACAGGCTCACAGAGTCAAAAGTATTGATGGATGAACGGTTTGATATGCTTAAGGTGGTCATTGAATATTATAGAAATGGGGCCAGCGACAGCACTTTTAAAGTGACAGAGGCACTATTAGAATCGAAGAGGGTAATGGATAAAATAAGGCTGGGCGTAGCTATTATGCAAAATGAAGAAAGGCATTTGCTGGCTAAACGTGACATAGAACTCAAATCAACTTTTACTTCTATCAAAACAATTACCATCAGCTCTTTGTTGCTTACGCTGCTGTTGGTTGTAATCGGCTTTGCCACCTACACCAAAGAAAGCAAAGCCCGGCAGATGGCCATGCAAAACATAAAAGACTACCAGCTGCAGTTAAGTAAACGTATAGACGAACTGAACACCGCCAATGCCCAGCTGATGCAAATGCGTAGTATGGAAAAATTTGCTGCCACCGGCCGCATGGCCAGAACCATTGCACATGAAGTGAGGAACCCATTAACCAATATCAACCTTGCCACCAGCCAGTTAAAAACAGATATTAGTGTAACCGATGAGAATTTGCTTTACCTCTTTGAGATCATGGAACGCAACAGCAACCGCATCAACAAACTTATTTCGGATCTGCTGCAGAGCACAAAATTTTCGGAATTAAATTTTTCCAATGTTTGCATCAACGACCTGCTGAATGAAAGCCTTGCCATGGCCAAAGACAGGATAGAATTGCAGCATGTAACAATCGAAAAACAATATGATACCAACTGCCACTTACATGTGGACAAAGAAAAAATAAAAATTGCTTTTTTAAATATTATTATCAATGCCATTGAAGCGATGGAGCCGGATAAAGGTGTTTTAAAAATCAGCACTAGAGCTGAAGAAGGGTATTGTATAGTAACGATTACTGATAATGGAACTGGTATGGATGAGACGGAACTGAGTAAGTTATTTGAACCTTATTTTACCAGTAAACCAAATGGCAATGGGCTGGGGCTGGCCAATACACAAAACATTATTTTTAATCACAAGGGAACCATCAATGTATCAAGCAGCAAAGGAAATGGAACAACATTTAATATCAGGCTTGGGGTAAGCTAAATAATTTATTAAGCAGAAAATATGTTCGTCATTAATTGTGAATGAATGGGAACCATTTTACCCAGCTGGGGGAAATTTTTTCCTGCAATAAAAATTTATTGGGGAAACAATTGTTTAATTACACTTTTAATTTCAGCCGTGGAAAATGGTTTGGCAATAAAAATGTCGGCACCTTCTGATAAAGCTTTTTTTCTGTCTTCGGGTGTATCATGAGCAGTCATCATTACAATTTTTGTGGCGGCATGTTCTTTTTTTATGGAATTGATAGAATCAATTCCAAATCCATCGGGCAGGTGATTATCGAGGAATAGCAGATTGGGTTCATTTTTTTTTAATGACGATTTCCCTTCTTTAATAGAGTTAACATACTGCACATTCAAATTATTATTCCGCAGGATATTACTCAATAAAAAACAGATGTCAGTTTCATCATCAATTATCAGCGCCGTTAGGGTACCCATTTTTTCTTGGTCAGTGATCATAAAACTAATTCATCAAATTATCAGCCATTTTTATTGTTATAAAGTACACGCTATAATCATTAATTTGCATAACGCTTTTATAACGTAGAGAATTGGCACTATTTTCTGTTATAAATACAAGGAAAAAATTAAATTTTTTTAACTTACTGCACATCGGAATTTTTATATATCACAGCTTAATAAACGGATAAATAAACAACACATGAAAAGAATACTGATTATAGATGATGATATAGACATGTGCCAGTTGCTGGCAAGGTTCTTACAGCGCAAAGGTTTTGAAACAGATATTGCCACTAACGGTAACAAGGGTATTACTAAATTTAAAGAAGCACAATTTGACCTGGTGTTATGTGATTTCCGGCTGGGAGATAAAGAAGGAACAGATGTTTTAAAAGAGATCAGGCAAATCAATCATCATGCAGTGGTCATTATTATTACCGGTTATTCGGATATTAAAATTGCAGTAGAAGTAATTAAGCAGGGAGCTTTTGATTATATCACCAAACCGCTGGTGCCGGATGAAGTGCTGAACCTTATCAACAGGGCACTGGATGCAGGCAACGCTGAAAAAAGCAGTTCCGGAACAGCGAGTAAAACAGCCTCCAAAAATGTTAGTGCTGCTGAGGAAGGCTCTTCGCAATTTATGGTGGGCAAGTCTGCTTCTATACAAGAAGTTTATCAGCATATAAAAACAATTGCTCCCACCAATTACAGTGTCATCATCTACGGCGAAAGTGGCACGGGCAAAGAAGTAGTGGCCAAAACAATACACAATCAAAGTGACAGAAAAAACAGGCCATTTGTAGCATTGGATTGTGGTACCCTTTCAAAAGAGCTGGCTGCCAGCGAACTGTTTGGCCATGTAAAAGGATCTTTTACCGGTGCATTGAATGATAAGGAAGGGCTTTTTGAAACAGCTAATGGCGGCACTTTATTTTTAGATGAAGTAGCCAACCTTTCGCTGGATGTGCAGGCGGCTTTGCTAAGGGTGATACAGGAAAGAAAATTTAAACGGGTAGGTGGCAATAAAGAATCAACCGCTGATGTAAGGATCATGGTGGCTTCTAATGAAAATTTAAAAGATGCTTATACCGAAGGTAAATTCAGGGAAGATCTGTATCACCGGTTCAATGAATTTTCTATCCACATACCGGCGCTGAGAAACAGGGCTGCAGATATTCCATTGTTTGCAAAATTTTTCCTGGAACAAACGGCTGAAGAATTAAATAAAAAGTTAGATGGTTTTGAGGAAGATGTAATGCAGCTGTTTATGGAATACAACTGGCCCGGCAACCTGAGAGAATTTAGAAATGTGATCCGCAGGGCTGGCCTGCTTACCGCCGCCGGATTGATCAGCAAAAATGTATTGCCCTGGGAAATTGTAAGCGGCCCTGCCACACCTACACCTGCTGCTGTAAATAATACTGCTTCCATCAATAGTACGCAACCTGTGGCAGCGCTCAAAGACGCAGCCGCTTATGCAGAATATGAAGCCATCATGAGTGTTTTAAAACAGGTAAAATTCAATAAAACAAAAGCCGCAGAAATTTTAAAAATTGACCGGAAAACTTTGTACAATAAAATTAGAAATTTTGAAGAACCCACCGAATAACTGTTACTGATATTTATAAAAAACTGATTGCAGCAATCAATATACAAGGCCTCTTTAGTGAGGCTTTTTTTCTGCACAGCTGTCACATATTTCTCAATTTGCGTAATTAAATACCCTTGCAAATTCAGCAAAGTAATTAAAAACTGCTGGCACTAAGATTGCTGCTTTCATTGTATGCTATCATAGTTATTTAAAACCCACTTATAAAAAGTTAACAGTTATTATTAGCTAAAATTATACTTGGAATATAAAACGACATGTTGCTTAATCCGTACTTTTTATAAATAGCCACGGACACCTTTACTGTTTCAGTTTTTTATTTATTATGCTTCCTAAAAATAAATTTATGCAAGACAGAACGAATCACATGCAGACACTAAGCCAGGTGATGGAAAAGCTACGCCTGAAACGTCACTACAATGAATTTACAATGGATGGGGAATTTTTCTCCACCAGCAATGGCAATAAGTATAGTCCTGAAGATTTAACAATCATTAAAACCTATCGTTTTGAAGGTGAATCCGATCCCTCCGATTCTTCAATATTGTATGTAATAGAAGCAAAAGATGGCATGATTGGTTACAGCGTTGATGCGTATGGAGTGTATACCAACCATGATGCAGCATACGATGATTTTATAAGAAAAATACAGGTGATGGATAGGGATGAACAATTAATTTTCAGCCTGGAATAAGGATATTTTTTAGAAGAAGTTTTCTACAGTTAAAAGATATTATAAATTTAATAAGTGGAAATAAATGTCCCGATAATTTAACATTGAATGGTATACTAATTGCCACCCCTCTACAAACGCCAAACGATATGCAAACCCCAAACACAATTGTAGCAGAAAGACTAAATCATTTAGTTGCAATATTGGATGATTCCAGTGAAGGATACCTCACTGCAGCTGAGTATGCCAGGGATAAAGAACTGGAAAAACTTTTCGAAAAATTATCTTACCAGCGCAACGATTTTCTGATGCAGATAAAAAATATCATTCAGTCAATGGGTGCAGATACTTATTCAAAAGGAGGGTTTTTAAGCCTGCTTCACCGAACCTGGAAGGATATGTGTTTTAAATTAAAATCAAGGGACAAGAGTATTGTTAAAACCTGCTGTGTGATTGGTGAAAAATTTACTATCAGTTATTATGAAAGTATTTTAAACGATCCACAAATGCCCGGATTTGTTAAAAAAGTACTCTCCACCCAGCTAAATAATATTTATGAATCGGTTCACCAGTTTCAAACTTTGCAAATGGCAACAATAACTTCAGAAACCAGCCATGAAAAACCTGCAGCAGTTCCTGAAAATCCAGAAAAAAAAATCTTATTTCTGATAGCCTACCTGAAACAGGCAGCCAGGGATTTTGAGATGATAGCAGATGAAATAAACGATAAAAATCTCCAAACTACTTTTATTACAATTACTGAAGAATACAATCAATTTGCAGAAGAACTCAATTGCCAAATAAGGCATTATGGGTTTAGTATTGCCGGCAACTCAATAACCCTGCTGCCTGATTATTCGATGGATAGTTTCGACAATGAAAATACTTTTTCAAAAAAAAATGAGTTACTGCAGATTTGTGATAAAACTGAGGACCTTTTCTTAAAACTTTACACAGATGCTTTAAAAGAGTTTTTAAGTTTTAAACACTTATCAGATATTATGGCATATCAGTATAACAGCATAAAGGCAGGATTTTTAAAATTGAGGATGCTTCATTCTATCCGCTTTAATCATTAAGAAGGCTGTATTGAGTTCCCATCCCTCAATTTATTACTGTAGTATCAGCCATCAGGATATTATTAAAGCAAGTATTTCTTTACTCTTCCTGCCGGCCAATCATTATTCCACTGCTTTTCCAGGTATTATTTAAGCTGTCAAAATCTTTCAGGTCGGTTTCCGAAAATTTTTGGTTCACCAAACTTTTTAAATCAGGCTGGCCTCCATTTACCCAAGCAGTGTACCAAAAAGAAGCCACCGACTGGATTGATAAACGCATCCTTCTTTCA
Organism: Chitinophagaceae bacterium; assembly: GCA_031368105.1. Lineage (GTDB taxonomy): Bacteria > Bacteroidota > Bacteroidia > Chitinophagales > Chitinophagaceae > Ferruginibacter. The sequence goes on along the minus strand of JANLQY010000019.1, from coordinate 391 downwards.
ATCATTCCATCTAATTTTTTATTGAAGCTGATGGTAAATGCAGAAGAGTATTGGCGGATAACCACACCATTTCTTGTTTCAAAAGAATATTTCTGATCACTGGGAAATTGTTTGGTAAGCTCCCTTTCAAAATTAAGTACCGAGTCGGAAGCTTTGGCACTTTCCAGTACTCTTTCCCAGGCATATTTCAATGGATCATTGATATATTGTGCTTTGCCAATAAAAAAATTAAATTCATTTTCTGCCAGCAATTCCGGCACCCGGCTTTCCCAAAAACCATGTATGCCTTTTTGATTGGTATATTGCCCGTTGTGGTTACTGTTTGCATGTAAGGGTACATGTGAGTCTGCAATATAATGACCCAGCTCTGCACTGGTTTTCATTATTTTGC
>JANLQY010000188.1:0-15407 GCA_031368105.1 Chitinophagaceae bacterium | reverse complement strand
ACACCTCGAATGTGGAAACTTCTGAATCAATAAGACCAAATTATGACGTCACTAACAAAAAATCGAATTGAATCTATTGACCTTTTGAAGGGATTAGTGATGGTAATAATGGCTCTCGACCATACGAGAGATTATTTTCATTATTCTGCTAATTTTTTTGACCCGACAGATCCAACACAAAGCACTTTACCAATCTTTTTCACCAGATGGATAACTAATTTTTGTGCACCATCATTTAGTTTTCTTGCAGGCCTTTCTGCATTTATGGTTGGAAAACGTAAAACAATTAGTGAGTTATCTGGTTTTCTCTTCAAGCGTGGACTTTGGCTGCTTTTTATTCAGTTTACCATAATAAATTTTGGATGGCAATTTGATATTCAGTTCAGAGTTGATGTCTTCTCCGTAATTGCAGTTTTAGGCATAAGCATGATTATTTTGGCTGCATTAATCCATTTGCCAAGAACATTTATATTAATTTTTAGCTGTCTGCTAATTTTCGGACATAACCTATTAGACAATATTCATTTTCCAAACAGTTTCTTATGGGCAAATATTCATGACCCTGCTAGTTTTAATTTTTCTGATAACTTTAAGTATTACGCAGATTATTCCATCATTCCCTGGATTGCTGTTATGTCTCTCGGTTACTGCTTTGGCTCTTTTTATGAAAAATCCTACAATATTGCAGGAAGAAAAAAGGTATTCAATATTATAGGGATTTCTGCAATAATCCTATTCATCATATTGCGTTGGAGCAATACTTATGGAGACCCAATACATTGGACAAATTTGGGCAGTATGCCAAAAACACTCATGTCGTTCTTACAACTTTCAAAATACCCGCCCTCTCTTTTATTTCTTCTGGTTCCGCTTGGCGGCATGTTACTGTTTATGAGCAATACAGAAGAGCTAAAAGGCAAAGCGGTTAACTTTTTTAGTACATTCGGAAGAGTTCCTTTCTTTTTCTATATCATCCATATTTATGTTATCCATAGTTTAGCAATGCTCTTTTCTCAACTATCAGGCTTTGGTTGGCAAAAAATGGTTTTACCAGATGTGATTTGGTTATCGACTGGATTAAAAGGATATGGTTTCAGCTTATTGGTTGTTTATGCTATTTGGATTGGGATTATTATTTTACTTTACCCGTTATGCAAAATGTTTGACAAGTATAAACAAACTCACAAAGAAAAATGGTGGTTGAGTTACTTATAAAATCTAACATTAAATGCACACCGAAAAAAGAGCATCAGCCAGCAATACCTAAACGTTGCCTTCAAAGCGTATCGATCAGTTTTATAATTTAAAACATATTAAAAGTGATAATAAAATTTCAAATTAATTTGGCCTTCTTAATTTATGCCGCAGTTAGCCTGTCATCTATGCAGGATTACATACCCCCCTCTGCTAAATTCAATTTAACTAACTGGAAACTTCAAATACCAGGGCCAGTAGAAATAAAAGATTTAAAAGGTTACGCCAGCCCCTATTTTTATTTAACCCCAGAAGGTTTCATGCATTTTCATTTAGATGCATCTGAGAAAGGAACAACTCCAAATGCTACCCACGTTAGAGACGAGTTGAGGAATTTACAGAATTGGAAAATTATTGAAAACCACCAGCTTTCCACCATTATCCGTGTTAAATGCAGTATAAGCGACTTTAAAGTAACCATAATTCAAATAAAATGTGTCACAGATAATAATGATAATGTTCCACCTTTCCTTAGGGTAGCAGTCGAAGGGAAAAACTTATATGCCCATTTAAAAGAAAATGTCAATAACAATAAAGGAACAAAGATTTTACTAAAATCTGACGTTAACGATATGTTTCTTTCTATAAATGTTAAAGTAAAAGATAAAAAATTGATTATCGCTGTTGATGATTCAGAAGTATTATCTAGAGATGTAAGTTATTGGGTGTTAAATAATCACTTTAAAATGGGATGTTACCCACAGCAATCAGAAGGTGTTTTTGATATTGATGTAAAAAATATCGTCGTCAATTAACGAACGCCGGCAGGCATAGCCGCTTTGCAAAAGCAGGGCTTCACAATCAAACATCAACTATGTACTATCAGCACTGTTTCCGGCTCACATTTATAAATTTGGCTTTTAGTTATTAACTTCAGCTTTATATTTTCAATCAGCAATTGTACCCGGCTGTAGGTTCAATGAATTCCCTGCCTTCGCAAATACTCAACTTTGCCTGCTATGTTTCTACCAACCCTAATTGACCAACTTCACAGGCAGCATTTATATAATTATTCGTAGTTATTTTGTATTTTTTGAATAACACTTTTACATTTTTGAATAATACTTTTACCTTTTAGCATAACACTTTTACATATTGCAATACTAATTTGTAATATTTGAAATACATTTTGTACTTTTTTAAACATACTTTGTATTTTTTGAAATAAATTTTTAATTTTTAGCAATACACTTTGTAGTTTTAGCATACTATTTTTAATTTTTAACAACATTATTATGCTAACGCTCTTCTCCATTGTTGGCATCTCTTTAAAAACAAGTTATTCAGCAAACGCCGTTGCAGGTCTTATTCACCGGCAACCGAAGCGTAAGCCATTATACTTTTCAGCTTAAACAAAATACATTCAACGCTTCGCCTATTGGTGAAAACAGGGCATTCGGCAATGTCATTAAGTTACGGGGTAAGGGCTACAATTCTCTTAACTTAATAACATTGCCCGATGGGGATTTCACCAGATGAACTCAAAATCATAAAACAGTAACAGTGAAACCCCCTACACTGAGTTCACTTTACATTTCAAAGAAAAAATTACAACGCATAAAAAATGCCGGACCATAAAGTCCGGCATTATATTTTAATGGCAGTACATCTTTATTGCGCCAGCGAAATCCTTATCTGCACACCAGCCCTGGTGTTTACAATCGGTGCACTGGAAGAGATGTAAGGCGTTACTCTCCGCTGATCGAAGAATAATTTTATGTTCACCCTGCTGCTGAGGAAATAATCTATGCTGGGGGTAAGTGTTACTTCTTTACTGCCACCTGTTGGCAAGGTAGAGTTTTGATCAAGCCGGTTGTTCACTGTTACATTGTCCCTCACTTTAAAGTCGAATCGGAAATTGATTTCATTATCCAGTTTGCTGGTACCGGCTTTACTTAAAAATTTCGGCAATTTGAACAGTTTAAAATTCAATCCTTTTTTGCGGTAGCCTGCACCAATAGAAAACTCTGTCGACCTGGTTTCACTCAGCTGGAAATCTACTAAACTTAAACTAAGCGTACGCTGCTTTACATATTCCACCTTGGCCTGCAGCTGGTTGGTAAACATTACGTCTATCCCAAAAAGCGGTGCAAACTGTTCCTGTATGGTGATGTTTGGCACAAAGAAATAAGGGATATAGTTTTTAGAAGTGGAATCATAAAACGAAGGATAACCATACCGGGATACATCCTGGTACAGCAATGCAGAAGTAAATCCATTCATGCTCATGCTGCCAGTATAGCCGTGTGAGATCGTTACATTAGTAAATATTTTATCCAGCCCTTTTATCCTGCCCAGCCCGGTGTAATCAATCTTCCAGTTGGGCAATGGGAAAATATTTTTAAAAGGATTTGATTTTACATTTTTATTATCCTGGTTAATCAGCGAAATTTTTCCTGCATCTTTACCGGTGTAAGCAGAGATGAATGCCGGTATCAAAACGTCTGTTGCATATTTGCCATAACCATAATAATACCCCTCTGCATCAGCGTTAGTAGTGGCGCCATTGGCACCGGTTACATTGTACTGGTTTGCTTTACCCAGCCGTTGAGAAATAATCTTTCGGTTCTCCTGGAATTTGAGGAAGGTTTCTGAAATAGTGTTGGGATCAAATTTTCCAAACAGCGTATTGAATGCGATATAACTCACATCAAAACCACCACCTGAGTAAGGGCTTAAGTGACCAAAATTATTTCCGGTACCGGTAGTATCTTTAAACAGCTCAGAATAATTTTTACTGAATGTCTTACTAAGGTTGACGGCGATAGTTAAATCTCTCACCGGCTCTATCTGTGCAGTAAGTGCCAGCCGCTGGTTGTAAGATTGCTGGAAGATGCTGTTGAAAAAACTGTCCTTCGAAATCACACCTTTTTGTGCAGCCCTGTTGAGCCAGTTGGTATCCGGCTGTGACCCCAATACAAAGCCCAGCCCCGGTTGCATGCTGCTCCAGTTTTGGCCAACGTATTGGGTACTGTCTGTGTAGCCCGGCAAACGGGTATTGCCGGTTTCAGAAACAGAAAGATTTACCTGCTTCACACTCGTGATAAGTTTACCAAATATCCTTCCCATCAATCCTACATCAGGAAGTGAATTAGGGTCTTTTATTTTGCGTATTTTCAGCCGCTTTACTTCTTTTATTTTTACGCCATCTTTCATTATTCGGCGGAACACCGTGTCAGTCCTTGTTTGTCCTTCTGATTGATTTCCTCCCTGCAGCCTTGGCTGATCAATGGCCCTGAAAAATTTAAATTTGTTGTACAGCTTGGTAAAATCCAATTGCACAGTAGCTTCTTTTGTCTGACTGTTTTCCAAAATATTTCCCAATTCTATTGCCAGTCTTGATGCACCGATCCATTTATAAGTGGCCTGGTATTTCAGGTTTACTGCAGTCCAGTCGAGCAATGGAAATTTGGTGGTAGGCAGTGTGTAAGAAAAATTGGCTGTATGATTATACAGGGTATTTCTTCCGCCATTTAATAACCGCTGCCATACGGTATCCTTTTTTTCTTTGGTATCAATGCGGCCATAAGGCTCATCAATCCTGGAATTATTGCTGGCAGTAAAATCGAAATTAATTGACCTGGTAAAATTCCAACGCAAAATATAATCACGCTGAAATATAAAATACTTATCGTAGGTCTCCGGTATTTTATATTTATCCGATCCAATACTACGGGGTCTTACAGCGCCAAACTGCCGCTGGATATCTGCCCGGAAACTTAACTGTGACGGGGCAATATTAAAATTCACATCTTTCACCAGGTCGAACCAATGCGTCTTTCTTTTTTTGAAAAACTTCAGTTTCTTAAATGGTTCAATAAACTTTGGTTGTGGTGCAAAATTGTAGCCAATTGCACCCCGGTGCCTGGTTATTTCATTGAGTTCAATTAATGGATTGTGCGATTTGGTATTGATGTAAGAGTAACTCAGGTCAATATTAGAAATATCATAAATTTTGGGCTTACCGGTACCGGTACGGTTTTTACGGACGTTGGTAAAATTAATCGTTTTGGTACTGGTAAAATCAACCGCAGCATTGTTAATAGAATCTCTTTGGGAAGAAGTTTTAGCAGCACTCAGTTTGTCTTTCAGTTTTATATCCATGTCAAAAGGATCGTATTGCGGCTTACTCACTGTTTGAGAAATGCTTGCAAAAAATGGAATGGAAATAGCTGCTTTCTTTGGCAGTAATTTTCCTAATTCCAGGGTGGTGGCCACATCAAACTGCACCAAATTATCCCGGAATCTTTCATTTACCCTTTGCTCTAATGTACCAAATCCGGTGGTATGTGTGGAGATAGATCCGGTAACAGTACCTAAGTCGGCCAGGGTTATATCTGCCCTTGCCATGGCTGCATATCCACCTTCTTCGTTAATAGAAGTAAGCCTAAGTTCATTCACCCACATTTCGCCGCAGGCGGTCGGGTTTTTTACATTTTCCACGCCAATCAATACCCCTCGTATTTCTCCCAGGTTGGGGTCACCCATTATCGAATAGGTTTGTCCGTTAGATTGCAGTTTTCGGAAAGGGGTTGTTAAGGAAGCACCACTGGCATTTCGTTCTGCTTTCATTTTAGGCAGCGTAGTCAGGTCAAGGTCAAGGCTGTTGAGTGCATTCCACAAAGTATCATTGTAGGTATCTCCGTTAGGGTCAAGATGATTGGCCGTCAGCGGTGTCATGTACAATGGTATCTTCACTTCGTAATAATTATTACCAAAGTCGGTACCAATTCGTATCACTGCATTCAAATCCCTGTCTTTGATATTGTTGGGGTTCTTTACAAAATTCTCTGCATGAATATACATTGACAATTTACCAAACTGCCTAAGATCCCTGTTGGCAAAAGTTTGCTGCACACCTCTTGCATCTCCTTTGGTAAGGTTACAAAAACGCAGTGACATACTTTGTTCATTCTGCAACAGGTTTACACCATTGTTGCTTTGCACCTGCTGCCGCTGAATGTCTTTTGGGGTGCGGTATGGCAATGGTTCCCTCTTATCGTTTTCTTCAATGTTTACGCCATTCACATTAAAATCAACCTCTGTAACTGGAGGATTGTAAGTACCGGAAGTATCAATTTTAAAAGGAAACTTGCGCCAGATATTCCGGGTTAATTCTAATTTTCCAAAACGCATTACCACTGCACTGTCAAAGTCGGTTAAAAACATCCTGATAAAACGGATGGATTTAAAATCGGGAATATTACCCACCCTTTTATTAAAAGATCCAATCGGTATCCTGAACTGGTACCATGTTTCATTCCGGTTGGTACCATTGGGCAAACCTGTAATAGGTACTTCTTTTTTATCTACAATAAAATTAGCGCCAATTTGCATCTGCGCCGGTGGCAAAACATCTACGATGTATTGAAAATATTCTTCTGTTTCATTCATGGTGTTATCCCTGTTCAGGTCTTCACCATCGGGATAAAGGGTAGCGGCAGAAGAAAAAGCCGAACCGTCATTTATTTTTGAATTGCCCTGTGGGTTATTAAAATTTTTATACCTTTTTACAATACCGTCAGTTGCTGAAAAGGCTGGATCCCGGTACCAAACATAATTATCCTGTGCCGGATCGTTCTGTACCTGTGCCAAAGCGGCGGGGTTAAGAATGCTGCTGATATTATTAATGTAAGGCGCCAGTTTTACTTTTTCAGAATCATCGTTGTTGCCGTCAAAGCCTACATCCTGGTACACCCTGTCGGCAGGATCGTTGCTGAATGCATTGGTTACCTGTATTGGATTCAGTGGTACTTTGCCCCATACAGAAGTATCCACGGGTAATTTTTGATTTGGCGTGGGCAATCCATTTTCATAAAACCGTTTGCCATCTTTTAATATATCCTCAGAAATATTACCGAGGTTGAAATATAATTTTCCACCTGTCGACCTGGTTTCATCCCTTACTCCTTCAAATTTTACATAGGGATCCTGCATCCAGAATTCAATGAATTCAATATTGGCAGTTTCAAAATCTGTCTGGTCAATATTACGCATCAATCCGCCCCACCGTTGTTTTGGATTTTTAAGCCTGTTATTTGCGTCTATACTTGCTGGTGATTCGTCATAATTATACGGGCCTTTTTCGCTTGGATAAAAAGCAAGGTCAAAAGTGGTGAGCTGGTTTTGTCCAAAGTCTGTTGTTCTTTGTGGGAATATTTCACTTTGCTTTATCAGCCTGCTACGTGGGTCACTCAGTTCCACTCTGTTTTCACCAAGCGGATTATTTGATCCCCTGAATTGCTGCAGTGCCGGTTCAATCTGATACCAGGCTATCTTTGCCCGGTTTTTACCGTAGTTAATTGACGGGGCTGTTAAAGATGCTTCAGGAAAAAGGTCAATATTATCATTTCCATTGGTAGCGCCTTTTGGAGTGGAAGCCAATGCCCAGCTAATAGCAGGAAACCGGAGATCAATACCCGATTTGCTTCCTTCAAAATCATCAATGTAAACCGTGCCTGCAGAGCCGCTGCCAATTTGTGGTGCATGACCTGGTTTCAAAATGGCTCCTTCTGCATAAAAATTAATGGACGAAGGTGCAGTGGTAGAATAAAAAGGAAGCTTGTCTAATAATTTAGTAAGCCTTGGCAACTCCTTACGGTAATTAACATCAAGGCCATACATCTTATTTTTGATCGGCTCTTCACCAAGGTTATTTTTTGTAAAAAATGGCCTTTCACCTAATTGCACCAGCGTACCGCCAATAGACAATTGTTCTTTGAGCTTATTTGTTACTAAATAATCTAACCGCAGCCCCATATAATTTCTCTGCTGAATACCAAAGGCTGCATTGTTTTCAAAATTTACCTGCACCGGCAGTCCTGCATTTAAAATTGCCTGGTTGGTAATTTTGATGGTGCCGAGATCGTAGTTAATATCATAGTCGTTGCCCTCAATCAATGTTTGTCCGCCTGCAGTAACGGTAACACTTCCCTTTGGAATGTTATACCCAATACTGATATCCGATGAACCGGAAGTATGTGCAGAACCCTTTACCACAAAGCGGTTGAGGTTAGGATATTGCTGTGCCACTGCTTTAATAGAATCGTACAGGGCATAGTATAAAGTATCTCTAATTCTTGGGTTTGCAGTGTCTGTATATATTGCACTTGCAAGGTCTCTGCCAAAAGGCTCCAGTACTGGAAACACAATCCTGCTGTACTGCGATAAAACAGTGTAACCTTCCACGTAATCAAACACACCATCGGGTTGTGGATCGAGCTGGTTGTTGAGCCGGTCTAAATTTACCAGTGATAATAATGGCGTACCCTCGTTTTTATTACCAAAGGGTACATATCTTTTCCATCCCTGACCCGGCTCCTGGAACAACAGGTTTAATTTAAAATCGGTGGGGGTTAAGGTTCCGTATCCTACAGAATACACATTCTTCATCATCCATTGCCAGATGGGCAATTTGGTACGTTGTGAAGTAGCTTTTAATAATTTCAGGAACAATACTTTTTGTGTAGCCACTGCACTGTCTGGTGGCAGGTCTTGAGAAAATTCACCTACCTGGTAAATTTTTCCATTGTAGGTATATTGGTATGCCACACCCAAAACTTCATCCGGCAGCAAGGGCTGGCTGAGTGAAATATAACCCGCCTGCTTGTTAAAATAGTATTGAGTGGAATCTAACTTACGGGCAAATGTTTTTTCAAAATCCTGAACAGGCAGCAAGCCAAAAGCCTGCAGGTTACTCACCACCAATGCAGGCTGCCGGTTGCTTTCATTATTTTTTAGATTGCTGTATAAATCGTTTACAATATTAGAGGGTACATCTGAGTAAGTTGATAGGGGATTTATAATATCCCGGCGGTAAGGTTTTGGTTCGCCCAAATCCATTAACCCTACAATATCCCTTGTGTTGGTAGTGCTTCCATTTTTGTTGGTCACCCACACTTCCAACCGTAATATTTGAACAGGCGTGGTTATAGCAGGAATTTTTGCCAACACTTTATTGTAGTTGTCTTTAAAATATTGCCCCAGCAAAAAGTGCCGGTTCTCTTCATATTCATCGGCTTTAAATTCTATTGGTTGTGCTGCTGCACCACCCTGCAGGTTTACACTCTGGCGCTGCGATTTTTGATTGGCAAGAACAGCCGTAATATTCAGCTTGCCAAATTGTAATTGTGTTTTTAAACCAAACAATTGCTGTGACCCCGGAATAAAAGTGCTACGGGATGGAAACTGCACTGCACCTGCTTCTATGCGTTTGATAATTTCATCATCCACGCCGGTATAATCCAGTTTTAGCTGGTTGTCCTGGCCAAAGTTGGCGAGGGTATTGTAGCTGATGGGGAATTTTAATTTATCACCAATATTAGCATTTACATTTACCTGGGCATTCATGTTAAAATCAAAGCCACCATTCTTTCTGGCTCTTTCCGGTAAAGTAGGGTTCTTAATATTTTGCCCCTGGTAGCCTGCCATGATATCTACATTACCCTGTGGGGCTATTTCAATTTTACCATTACCAAACAGCCGGTTAAAAAGATTGTCGTACAAAGAAAGTTTTGGCCTGGTCAGTTTGCGGTTAAGCAGGTTCATGGTATTAGCCCGCTTTTGAAAATAATCAATCTCTGATTGGCGGCCCCTCATCTGCCAGTATTCTTCGGCGGTATAAGTGGTAGGGGTGCGGTAATAATGGCTGCCTATTTTTTCATAAACGGTGTACAATTGTGTTTTAGGATCGTACCCGATGGAATCTGTAATATTAGAAGGAGTATTAAAATCGAAAGTATTTCTTTTTCCGCTGCTTAAAAAATCTCCCCGGCGATCCTGAATAGGAAATTGCAAAGGCCCTGTATTTTTTGGAGCAGTGGTATCTATTGGAGCAGTGGTATTGGAAGGAGTCTTTTGTGCATTAACCTGCAAAGTCATTGCCATTGTTAATAACATAGTCCAACACAAAAAGCCACCGCTATTTGGTAATAATTTTCTTTTAAAAAACATCCGGTAATCAGTTAAAGTAAAATTCTATCAAATTGCTTTCAGTGCTTTTTTTATCAGTTCTTCTAAATTATTAATGTTTGGTTGAGCCAGGTTAATTTTATGTATGGATGATTCTGCCTGTTGTTTTGAAATGCCGAGTGCTATCAAGGCATTTAACGCATCCTGCTGTAAACTATTGCCTGCAGTGGCTGTAATGCCGGCATCTGCCAATACCTTACCTACTTTATCTCTTAATTCCAGCACCAGCCTTTCTGCTGTTTTTTTTCCTATGCCTTTGATGCTTTCAAGCAGCTTTATGTTGCCTTGAATAATGGCCCTGCTGATTTCATCCGGCAGCAAATGAGACAACATCATCCTTGCAGTAGCTGCACCAACACCCGAAACACTGATCAACTGTACAAACATCTCCTTTTCTCCCTTATCAAAAAAACCAAATAAAGTATGACCATCTTCCTTTATTTGCAGGAAAGTAAATAATTTACCCTCGTTCAAAGATTGGATATGGGAGTATGTATTTAAACTGATATTAACCTCAAAGCCTACACCATTTACATCAACATATACCTGAGCTGGATTTTTGAAAGTAAATTTTCCATTGAGGTATGCGTACATAGTAAATACAAGTAAAGAGCGAATATAAGAAAAATGTGTTTGGCAAAGGCAAAACAATGCTTGTTATATTTCCATTACTTTTGCTTTCTTTTGATAAAAACCGATTGAAACCTGATCATTCAAACTTAACCTACGATGCAAAAAATTACCGCAGCAATCACTTCCGTTGGTGGCTATGTGCCAGAGTACCGGCTTACCAATGCTATTTTAGAAACCATGGTGGATACCAACGATGAATGGATAAAAAGCAGGACTGGCGTGGAAGAGAGAAGGATACAGAAAGGGGAAGGATTGGCCACTTCAGACATGGTGGTGCCTGCCGTACTGGAGCTTTGTAAAAAAAGAGGCATTGCCCCGGAAGAAATTGACTGCATGATTGTTGGTACAGTTACACCGGATATGATTTTTCCGGCCACGGCCAATATTGTTTGTGATAAAATTGGGGCAGTAAATGCCTGGGGCTTCGACCTGAGTGCAGCCTGCTCTGGTTTTTTATACGGATTAACTACCGGTGCTGCGTTGATAGAAAGTGGCCGCTACAAAAAAGTAGTGGTGGTAGGTGCTGATAAAATGAGTGCCATTATAGATTACACCGACCGGTCTACCTGTATTATTTTTGGTGATGGTGCCGGGGCTGTGTTACTGGAACCATCCACTGATGAGAATGGTGTATTAGACAGTATTTTAAAAAGTGATGGCAGCGGAAAAACTTACCTGCACATGAAAGCAGGCGGATCATTAAAACCAGCTTCCATAGAAACAATAGCAGCAAAAGAACATTTTGTTTTCCAGGATGGGCAGCCGGTGTTTAAAGCAGCCGTAAAAGGAATGGCAGATGCTGCGTATGATTTATTACAAAGAAATAATTTAACCGGCGATGATATTGCCTGGCTGGTACCACACCAGGCCAACAAAAGAATTATTGATGCCACTGCCAACCGCATGGGACTGCCTTTAGAAAAAGTAATGCTCAACATTCAGCGTTTTGGCAACACCACTGCTGCCACTATTCCATTGTGTTTGTGGGAGTGGGAAAAACAATTGCACAAAGGCGATAAGATTGTGCTGGCTGCTTTTGGTGGCGGATTTACCTGGGGTGCTACTTTGATACAGTGGGGGTATGATACAAAGTAAGTTTAGCAGTTTAGAGGTTTAGTAGTTTAGAAATATTTATCACTTAATTTACCGCTACCGTATCAGACTTCAGTAACACTGCAGCGTTATAAAAATTTTAAATATAGGCTCCGCTTATTGTTGTATTTATATTGACTGTTGTATCTATCGTCCACATCACTGGCATTCCGATTTGTGTATTCCAATTTTTATAAAGTGCATTTGCACTGATATTAAAATGGTGCTGAGAAGTTTCTGTTATTTCAAACCCTTGAAAATATACAGAGCCACTTATGAAGAAAGTTCACATCTCACATTCGAAATAATTTTTTGTCCGGCAACTGGTGCAGTTGGGCTGGTAGCAGAAACTATTGGCAGGTTTCCAGTAAATGTTTTATGAAGTTCTTCCTTCTTGCTGCAGGAAACAATTATGAACGGGCAAGTTGCTAAAAGAAATTTTTTCATCGTCTTTTTTGATACGACAACATTTTACTTTAAACAGTTGCAATGTATTTTTTATTTCTTCTGCCGCAAATACCCATTGAAATCTGTAGATGGAATTTTTGTAACCCCTAATTGCCGCAGCATGGTAACCAACTGCCCACGGTGGTAAGCATTGTGATTAAACAAATGCAGCAGCATCTGGCAGACCTGTTCTTTGTATTGTTCTTGGTTTCGTTGGTAAGCAAATACATGCTGCAGCTGCATTTCATTGGCATTGCTTACCCACTCCTGGAACAATGCTGACTGCTGCAATAATTTTTTTTGAAGCTCCGCAAAGTTGCCGGTAAAAGTATCGCTGGGCTTTTCAACATGTTCCTGCAATTTCAACCGCTGCCACCAAATATTTTCTGCATCCCACAAATGCAAAACAGTTTTGAAAATGCTGGGAAAGCTGCTGGTAATTTCCTGGTTAACCTGTTCTTCATTCAAGAGGTTGATGGCATCAATCATTTTTTGATGTGCCCACAAATTATAAGCAGCATATTGGGTTAAAAGTTCTTTCATATTTTTTTCTCGTTTCTTGTTGATCGTTATTTGTTTCTCGTTTGGAGTATCAGGAATTAACTTGCGTTCAGGCAATTCTACCATTTAACCATTTTCACCTTTCACTTTCTCCCTTGTTCCTGCATACAATTCATACTCAAACAAACGGCAATCAATTTTGCTGGTGTAAAATTCTATTCTTTTGGATGGCTTCAATCCAATCTTTTTTCCCAACTCTAAATTACCGGTAAAAATATAGCCTGAATAACCTTTGCATTGCTGCTTCATAAAATCACCCATTCTTTTGTAAGTGATTTGCAAAGCGGCTTCTTCGCCTAATCGGTCGCCGTACTCAGGATTAAAATAAATAACACCGGGTTGATTTTCGGGGATGGTTGTTTTTTCAAAATCACATTCGGCAAATGAAATTAATTCTGCCACGCCGGCAGCACCTGCATTTATTTTTGAAATGTTGATGGCATCACTGCTGATGTCGGTAGCAATAATTTGTAAGCCCGGTACTTCAATAATTTTTTCATCCAGTTTATTTCTTTCCTGCCGGTACATTTCTTTTTGAAAACCTGCCAGGTGCATGAACGCATAATTGGAACGAAACAAACCGAGCATCCTGTTGGTAGCCAGCAAAGCTGCTTCAATAGCGATGGTGGATGAGCCACACATTGGATTAACAAAAGCAGCTTTCCGATCCCACTTAGTTGCCAGCAAAGTGGCTGCAGCCAAGGCTTCCAGCATTGGTGCCTTGCCGGGAATTTTGCGGTAGCCATGTTTGGATAATGTCTCTCCGGAAGTATCTATAAATATTTCTGCCTGGTCTTCTTTCCAATATAAATGAATCACCGCTTTATCCAATTCAGGACCAGAGTTGGGCCGCTTGCCGGTGCTGTTCCTGAAATGATCTACAATGGCATCTTTTACTTTTACATTGGCAAATAATGAATTGTTGATGGTCTCATTATCAACATTACTGGTGATGGAAAAATATCCATCTGCATCAATGATATCAGCCCATTCAAATCCCAGCAAATTTTTATACAACTCATCAGCATTGGCAGCCCTGAATTGATGAATAGAAAATAATACCTGGCTGGCACAACGTAAATTCAAATTCAGTTTAATGCAGTCCTGCATGCTGCCGTCAAGTTCCACTCCTGTTTTAAAAACACGGACGGGTTTAAAACCCAATGCTTCTGTTTCTTTTTGCAGATAAGGAGCAATGCGGTTGCTGCAGGTAATAATTATTTTGCTGTTGGTTTCAAAAACTTTCATGTGATACAAAGCTATCGAAGATTTTTGCCGCTTAGGCTTAAGCTGCTTAGTTTATTAAAACATTTTTACAAATTGTTTCTTTCTTGGTTAAAAAGAAAAAATGCCTCAACACATTAACGACAATTTGATTTAATTAACTTGTGTTATGGAATTTCAAAAAGATATACGCCTTGCTGTATTGATTGATGCAGACAATGTGCCTTACAGTAATGTAAAAGGAGTGATGGAAGAGATCACCAAATACGGCACTCCTACTTTTAAAAGAATTTATGGCGACTGGACCAGGCCAACAGTATCTGGCTGGAAAAATGTGTTGCTTGAAAATGCAATTACCCCCATACAGCAGTACAGCTACACCAGCGGAAAAAATTCCAGCGACAGTGCATTGATCATTGATGCAATGGATATTTTATACTCTGGAAAAGTGGATGGATTCTGCATCATTTCCAGCGACAGTGATTTTACAAGACTGGCCACCAGGCTGAGGGAAGCCGGCATGAAAGTGATTGGCATCGGGCAAAAGAAAACCCCTAATCCTTTTATTGTAGCCTGCGATAAATTTATTTACATGGAAATCATTCCATTGTTTGAAACGGCAGAACCAGAAGTAACGGAATCAAAAACAAAAGCTGTAAAACCTGCTGCCCCCAAAGCTTCTTTTGATAAACTGAATAAAGAAACATTGAAACTCATTACCACCACCATCAATGATTTGGCTGATGAAAACGGCTGGGCATTTTTAGGTGATGTGGGAAATTTATTATTGAAAAAGCAACCAAATTTTGATCCCAGGAATTATGGTTTTCAAAAACTAACGCCACTGATAAAATCGCTTCCACAATTTGAAATTGATAAAAGAGAGACAGAGAAAGGTGGAACCAAATTGATTTATATCAGGAATAAGGAGAACCAGTAATCGGTGATGAGTTCTGTTTTTTATTTTTTTTAATTCAACAATTGCAAACATTTCTTCAAACTCTCTTTCCATTCCGGAATTACAACATTAAATGTTTGGCGGATTTTTGTTGTATCCATTACAGAATAAGCAGGCCGCTTTGCAGGTGTTGGATATTGTGATGTTGGAATTGGATTGACAATACAATTACTTCCGGTTAATTCCTAAATTGCCACAGCAAACTGGTACCAGTTGATGAGACCATGATAAGACAAAATAAAGATCCCCGCTGATACATTTTCACCTG
>JANLQY010000179.1:0-42992 GCA_031368105.1 Chitinophagaceae bacterium | reverse complement strand
TTGCCATTGAAAGTTGCTTGAAAAGTGGTGGGGTTTTGTCATTCCACTACTATCGGGCAACTTTCTTTTTTACACAACTTTAGTTCTCAACTTATACACATAAGAACTTTTAAATAATTAACTCAAACAGCTTCTAAGTTTCACTATCCAATAATCACTTGACCCGTGATTGCCTGACACATCACCATCATTTGAAACTGTCTGGCCTGCCATTATGTAACCGCCATCCATTGTTAGTTGTATATTGTTGGCTTGATCAATTTCATTTCCTCCCATACATTTTTGCCATTGCATATTTCCTGTGGAATCTAATTTCACTATCCAGCAATCCTCTGCGTAAGCAAAATTGCTATTATGGTAACCTGTGACATCTCCATCATTTGAATTTGTTTGACCCACTGTTAAATAACCACCATCAGTAGTTTGCAGGATACTTTTTGCCTCTTCTGTTCCGCTGCCTCCTAAACATTTTTGCCATTGTATACTTCCTGTTGAACTTAATTTTACTATCCAGTAATCTAAACCAGGCCCGCCTAAACCTCCATGATTGCCGGATACATCGCCATCATTTGAAACGCTGTAACCAGCCATAACATAACCTCCATCATACGTTTGTTTTATACTGTTTGCTCCCTCTCTATCACTACCGCCTAAACATTTTTGCCATTGTACATTTCCAGCTGCATTTAATTTCACTACCCAGCAATCTGTACTACCATGACTGCCTGATACATTACCTCCATCCCCGTGGCAATAACCTGCCATTATATAACCTCCATCAGATGTTTGCTCAATATCTAAGGCTTCTTCATCACCAAAACTACCTAAAGATTTTTGCCATTGAATTGTTCCTGATTTATCAATTTTCACAATCTAGCAATCAAGACCTCCATGATTACCTGTAACATCCCCATTATTTGCATCTGCACTACCAGCTAAAATATAACCACCATCTGAAGTTTTTTTCATCTTATATAAGGTTTCCCCTCCATTTCCGCCAAGAGATTTTTGCCATTTTATAGCTGGTGTCTGAGCAGAAGCTTCATGTATAAAAAACAATACTATAATTGATGTGAATATTTGCTTCATAAAAGTTACAGGGAGATTTTGTAGACTTACAGGTTAAAGTATTTATTTAGAATTGAGATTGATGTTATACAAGTTTACTATAGCGTTTTGTTATTATTGCTTTTACGATATCATCCTCACTTATATTTTTAAAATTTGAATTTTCAGTAGTGAAAGACCATTCATCTGCCAGTTCAGTAGAAATTTTTTTCATGTAGAGCAATTTCAACTCTTCTTCGCTCCTGTTTCTTAGTTTATCAACCATTTGAGCAAAAGTGGAAGGATTATTTTCTGTAACAATGTTCATAGCTTTAATTATTACAATAAATGTACAAATTTATTTCGGGGTATTTTCAGCCAGGCGAAAGGTATAATTGATTATCACTGCTACAAAACCTATGCAACTTCTGCCACAGTCTCCGTCACAAACCCATGCATCTTCCTCAAAAACCGCCACGCCTCTTTCATTTCTTTCATGTCTTCCACTACCAATATTCCATTTTTCCCCACCTGTTTTAGTTTGGCTTTGTTGGTCCCCTTTTGTAAGAATTGCAATAAGCGGTTGAAGGTTTCGCTTTGAAAATATGGCGAATCGGGGTTGCTTACAAAGAAGCCTTTGAGAGTTTCGTTCTTCAGTAATAATTTTTCGAATCCTAATTCAACTGCAATTCTTCTTACTCTTACAGTAGTAAATAAATCTTCGACCTGCGGAGGTATCGGGCCAAAACGATCCAGCATTTCTTTATGAAAATTGAGGAGTTCTTTTTCATCTGCACAATTATCCAGCCTCGTATAAAGGCTCAGTCTTTCGGTGATGCTTTCCACATAACTGTCCGGAATTAAAATTTCCAAATCCGTATCAATGCTGCAGTCGGTAACAAAATCATCCTGTTGTTGTATTTCATCTTTAAACAATTCCCTGAAGTTGGTTCGCTTCAATTCTCTTACGGCTTCATCTAAAATTTTCTGGTACATTTCAAAACCAATCTCTGCAATAAATCCACTCTGTTCGCCACCCAGCATATTGCCGGCGCCACGAATATCCAAATCCCTCATCGCAATCTGGAAGCCGCTGCCGAGGTCGCTGTATTGCTCCAGTGTACTTAAGCGTTTACGGCTGTCTGTTGGTAAAATGCTCATTGGCGGAGCCAGTAAATAACAAAATGCTTTCTTGTTGCTTCGCCCCACTCTTCCTCTCAACTGGTGCAGATCGCTTAGTCCAAATTGATGGGCATTGTTTACGATGATGGTATTTACATTCGGAATATCCACGCCGCTTTCTACAATGTTGGTACATACCAGCACATCATATTTCTTATCCATAAAATCGAGAATGGTATCTTCCAATTGGTCGCCTTCCATTTGCCCGTGTGCATACGCAATGCTGATATCAGGGCAGAGGCCCTGTAGCAAACCTTTCATTTGTGCCAGGTCTTTCACCCTGTTATGGATAAAGAAAACCTGTCCACCCCTTTCGGTTTCGTAATAAATAATATCCCTGATGGCATCTTCATTAAACACCATTACTTCTGTTTGTATCGGCTGCCTGTTTGGTGGCGGGGTGTTGATAATGCTGAGATCTCTTGCTCCCATCAAACTGAATTGAAGTGTACGGGGTATTGGGGTAGCGGTTAATGTGAGTGAATCAACCGTTGCCCTTATCTGTTTTAATTTCTCTTTTGCGGCCACACCAAATTTCTGTTCCTCGTCAATGATCATTACACCGAGGTCTTTAAATTTTACATCCTTTCCTAGCAGTGCATGGGTGCCGATGATGATGTCAATTTTTCCTTCTTCTAGTTTTTTATACGTTTCTTTTTTCTCTTTGGCAGATTTAAAGCGATTCACATAATCCACCGTTACAGGAAAATCTTTTAACCGGTCGCTGAATGTTTTGAAATGCTGGTATGCCAATATTGTTGTAGGTACCAATACAGCTGCCTGCTTACCATCGCAGCAGGATTTGAAAGCTGCCCGGATAGCGATTTCTGTTTTACCAAATCCTACATCACCACATACCAGCCTGTCCATCGGCATGGGTTTTTCCATATCCCTTTTTACATCTTCACTTGCCTTTGCCTGGTCAGGAGTGTCTTCATAAATAAAGCTGGCTTCCAGTTCTGTCTGCATATAATTATCCGGTGCATGAGCAAAGCCTTCCTGGCTTTTTCTTTGGGCGTATAATTTTATTAAATCAGTTGCAATATCTTTTACTTGCTTCTTGGTTTTTTCTTTCAGTTTGTTCCAGACATCACTGCCCAGCTTATTCATTTTGGGTATGCTGCCTTCTTTACCACTGTACTTACTGATCTTGTGCAGCGATGAAATATTTACATACAGCAGGTCGCCATCTTTGTATTGTATCCTCACCGCTTCCTGCATCCTGCCGCTGGCTTCAATCTTCTGTAAGCCGCTGTATACGCCAACTCCATGGTCTATGTGGGTTACATAATCTCCCGGCTGCAGCTCTCTTAATGTTTTTAACGTAAGCGCTTTATTCTTGCTGAAGGCCTGCTTTACTTTGTATTTATGATACCGTTGAAATATCTGGTGATCGGTGTAGCAAACCAATTTTAAATCATCATCAATAAATCCTTCGTGGATAGAAACCGGCACCGGTGTTATCTGTATCTCTGCTTTTAGATCAGTAAAAATAATGTGCAGTCTTTCTAACTGTTTGGGGTTATCAGCAAATAAATAAATATTGTATTTCTTTGCTTCGTACTCTTTTAAATTTTTTATGAGCAGATCGAATTGCCTGTTGAATGCCGGTTGTTCTTTGGTAGAAAATGCTATAACGTTTCTCGTTTCTTGTTTCTTGTTGTTTGTTCTTCGTTTTTCGTTGTTGGAAAAGTATGCTGATTTTCCAAACTCAATAATGTGCCGGGATTTGATTTGTTCTTCTATCACCGCAGCTTTTACAAAATCATCTTCCGATACATATTTCTTCTCATTTATTTCACTTTCATCGTCTGCTATAATTTTTTTATTGGCTCCGGTTCTTATTACTTCTAAAAAAAGTTCCAGGTCTTCTTCCTGCTGTTCAATTTTTTCTTTGATGAATTGCCAGTCTTCTGTCCACACTACTCTGTTCTCCGGTAAAAATTCAAACAACGAAACTTTTTCGCCGCTATCAAATTGTGTTTCTACATTAGGGATAATATTTACCTGCAATAATTTTCTTTCACTCAGCTGTGTTTCCGGATCAAAGATGCGGATGCTGTCCACTTCGTTGCCAAACAATTCTATGCGGTAAGGCTTTTCATTACCGAAGGAATAAATATCGAGGATGCCGCCACGAATGGCAAACTGGCCGGGCTCATAAACAAAATCTGTTCTTTCAAAACCAAGGCCTACAAATTTTTCCAGTACGCCATTTACATCCAGCACATCAGCCTGCTTGATGGCGATGATATTTTCTGACAATGCTTTTGACAATACTACTTTTTCAAACAGTGCTTCACTATAAGTAACAATGATTTTTTTATTTATACTGAGCGATGTCGAAGTGCCGGTAGAAATTCTTGTCAATGCTTCTGTACGCAACATTACATGGCTGCTGTTGAGCAGGGAGTAATTTTTTTTATTTTTAAAAGAAGAGGGGAAATAAAAAAGGTCTAAGGCACCAGTAATATTTTCTAAAGTATTGTGGAAATAAGCAGCTTCTTCAGCATCTCTTAATACAACAATGTGATTGAGCTGGCGGGCGGCAGGGTTGGCAAATATGGCTGAAACAACAAAACCGGCAGCGCTTCCATGCAGGCCAGGTAAATGTAAATGCTGTGGTAGAGACAAAGTGATCCTGTCCGCTATTTGAAAACAGCGGGTATCATTTGCATAATTTTTCAACAACACTTCCAAATTCATCCGTGTGCAAATATAGAAAGGATGAAGGGAAAGAAAGTAATTCCGTTTTCCGGGGCAGCACTGCATTACTTAAAAGCCTCAACAATTGCTTATTTTCGTAGTGCGTAATATTATATTCGACAAAATCACGTTACTACAACTTAATTATTTGTTTCTGATGAAAATTAAATACCAATTAATTCTTGCTGTTCTGTTCTCTTTTTCATTCACTGTTTTATTTGCCCAGCAACAGGAAAAACCTGTTCGTTTTGCCAATGGTGATTTTACCGGCAACAGCAATATCAGCCCTCAAACTTTTAAAAAGGAAAACATAAGCCCTGCACTGTTTGGCAATGACTATTATGTACTACTCCAGTTTAGTAAACTGCCTTCGGCTGCAACAAAACAAATGATGGACAAGGCCGGTATTTCAATAGGAGCTTACCTTCCGGACAATGCTTATTTAGCCACGATAAAAAATGATTTTGATTTTAGCAAAGCAAAATCATTTCAGATCAGTTCGGTAAATATGGTGCCGGCTGAATATAAAATCCACCGGAAATTGCAAAGCTATCAACCTGTGAACAGTAAAGATGATGTGCAGGCCATTGCGGTTAATTATTTTGAACAGGCCAATAAACAAATGGTATTGGCTGTATTAAAAAAAGCAGGTGCCATCATTGTAACAGAAAAATTTGATGCCGCATTTATCATTCTCATCCAGTATAATTCATCCATCATCAACAGCATTGCCGCTTTACCTTTTGTAAGCAGCATCAGCCTGCAACCTTTAAAAGACAAAGCACTTAATTATAACAGCAGGGCTGCTCACGGGGTAAGTGGGTTGAATGCAGCGAATGGTAAAAACTTAAATGGAAAAGGAGTAACCGTTGGTGTTGGCGACAATGCAGATATTTCTACACACATAGATTTTGCCGGAAGGCTTATCAACCGAACTCCCTGGATACCTTCGGATCATGGTACACATACTTCCGGAACCACTGCCGGCGCAGGTATTATCAATGTAAGAAACAGGGGGATGGCTGCAAAAGCCACCATTGTGAGTCAATACTTCAGTGACATTATTGTAAATGCACCTGTTTATATTACCGACTACGATATGGTGGTTACCAATAATTCTTATCATTCTGCAGAGTCTGGCTGCAATGGTGAGGGAGAGTATAATGTATTGAGCAATTATGGAGACAGGCAAATGTATAATAACAGCCAGTTGCAGCATGTGTTTGCTGCAGGCAATGATGGTGACCTTACCTGCTCGCCTTACCCGGCTCATTTTGGTACGCTAAAATCAGGGTGGCAATGTGCAAAAAATATTTTAACTGTTGGGGCGCTCAATGTATCCAACAATACCATCGCTTCTTACAGCAGCCGTGGGCCGGTGCAGCAGGACGGAAGAATAAAACCCGAAATAACAGCCGATGGATTTGCAGTGCTGTCCACTATTGTTAACAACGCTTATGGTTATAATTACGGCACCAGCATGGCATGTCCTGCGGTAACAGGATCACTGTCGCTGATGTATGAACGCTACCGCCAGGTGCATGCAGGTGCTGATCCTAAAAGTGCATTGATAAAAGCACTGGTTTGTAATACTGCTGAAGATTTGGGAAACCCAGGTCCCGACTTTACTTATGGTTTTGGAATGCTGAATACCCGGCGTGGTGTAGAAGCAATTGACAGTAACCGTTACTTTATCAGCAGCATGGCAAATGGTGGCAGCAACACACACAATATTACCATCCCTGCAAACACACGAAGGGTAAAAATAATGTTGTACTGGGCAGATGTGGCTGCTGCAAGTAATGCCAGTATTGCTTTGGTAAATGATCTTGACATGGTGGTGATAGAACCATCTTTTACATTACACCGTCCGCTGATATTGAATACCACACCGGCCAATGTAAACAACAATGCAACAGAAGCACCAGATCATCTTAACAATATTGAACAGGTGGTGATTGATAATCCTGCTGCAGGTGTTTATTCTGCCAGTATCAATGGATACAATATTCCTTTTGGTCCACAGGAATATGTGGTGACGTATGAAATAATTAAAAACGGCGTAACAGTTGAATATCCTTACGGTGGCGAAACATGGGTGCCGGGGGAAACAGAAAATATCCGCTGGAATGCTTATGGCAATGAAGTCAATAATTTTACCATCGAATATTCTGATAACAATGGAGGCAGCTGGACTACGATTGATAACAATGTGCCATCTACCAGCAGGGTGTATTCATGGACAGTGCCGCCTGGAATTACCAATGCTGCACTGATAAGAGTCAGCAGAAATGGTACTGCTTTATCCGATCAGAGTGATTTTAATTTTATGGTGCTGGGCCAGCCGGTGGTAACGGCCGGCAATGTTTGTGAAGGCGCTGAGTTGCTGAGCTGGCCTGCCATTGCAGGGGCCACCAGTTATGATATTTTGCAATTGGTAAATGACAGTATGCAGGTGATTGGCAATACTGTTTTCACTTCTTATTTAATTACCGGGCTGGATAAAAACAAAACATACTGGCTGGGTGCTGCAGCAAAAAATAATACTGTTGAAGGAAGGCGTTCTATTTCGGTACCCGTGCAGCCCAACAGCGGAACCTGTTCGCTTGCTGCTTTTGATAATGATTTAAAAGTGGATACTATTTTAGAGCCAACAACGGCCCGGCAATTATTTTCAAATGCAGCCAATGCAACAAAGCCTGTAAAAATAATAATCAAAAATATTGGCACTGTGCCGGTAAGCGGCTCGTTTAATGTATCATACAATTATGGTGGTGGAACCATCACTGAAATCATCAATACCACTATCAATGCCGGGGCGTCTTATACTTATACCTTTACCGGTTTGTATCCAATTATTGCCGCAGGTTATCAATACAATTTTAAGGCATGGGTTACCAAAGCATCCGACAACAATCACCTGAATGATACGGCTTACAAAACTGTAAAATATATTAACAATGATGCCATCACCACGATGCCATTGACAGAAAATTTTGAATCAATGCCGGCTATAGAAATTGTAAATAATGAAATGGCTATTGGGGGAAATAAATACCTAGATTTTACAACCAACAGTACGAGGGGAAGAGCCAGGACATTTGTAAATTCCGGTATGGCGCTCAACAGTAACAAGGCACTTACTTTAGATCAGTCGCCTTACAATGCAAGCTCCACTGCAGACAGCGCTGTTCTGAATTATAATATATCGCAGTTTGCAGCAAAGCAAATGCGGTTTGATTTTTATTACAAGAACCAGGGCCAGGCAGATGCTCCGGGTAACAGGGTTTGGATAAGGGGCAGCGAAAATAATAATTGGGTAGAAGCTTATAATTTATACGATAACGAGGCTGGCATTGGCCAATGGAAAAAAGCGCTTGTCAATATTACGGATGTGTTGGCGGCGGCAATTCCTTCGCAAACTATTACCCCTAGCTTTCAAATAAAATTAGGTCAGGAAGGGAATTTTTCAGCCAATAGCCCTGCTCCGGAAGTGGACATTGATGATGGATATACTTTTGATAACCTG
Organism: Chitinophagaceae bacterium; assembly: GCA_031368105.1. Taxonomy (GTDB): domain Bacteria; phylum Bacteroidota; class Bacteroidia; order Chitinophagales; family Chitinophagaceae; genus Ferruginibacter. The sequence goes on along the minus strand of JANLQY010000179.1, from coordinate 34,528 downwards.
TTGATGAGTGAGGCACTGAATGATGTGGCTGTACTCAGCGTCAATTCGCCAGATAAGGGTGGTTGCGGATTGACAACCACCAATCCTGTGAGCATTAAAGTAAAAAATTATAACAATGCCACGTTGAACAATTTAGTGGTAAGCTACCAGGTGAATGGTGGAAGTATTGTTACAGAAAATATTTCATCCATTGCACCCAATCAGGCATTGGATTATGTATTTACCCAAAGGGCTGATTTTTCTGCCAACATTGATTACAACATTCATGTGTGGGTAAAATATGCAACGGATAATTATGTATCCAACGACAGTATTTTAAATTACCTGGTACACAGCAGCCCGGTCATCAGCAACTATCCCTACCTGCAGGGTTTTGAAAATGACAATGGCGGTTTTTATACCACCGGCAACAACACAAGCTGGCAGTGGGGTACACCAGCTAAGACCATCATGAATAAAGCACCCAATGGAAGTAAAGCATGGGTTACCAATCTCAATGGTAATTATACAGACAATGAAACATCTTACCTCGTTTCTCCCTGCTTTGATTTGAAGAACCTGCGGCATCCTGTACTTTCTTTCAGTCATATTTATGATGTGGAGCAAGACTATGATTATACCTGGGTGGAATACACTGCCGACGGAAAAAATTGGCAAAAATTAGGTACTGTAAATAGTGGTACTAATTGGTATGATAATGCTGCTTTAAATAATTGGCGGGTATCTAAAACCAAATGGCATGTAGCCAGCATTGATATACCGGTTACCAATGCCACAGTAAAATTTCGTTTTGTGCTGAGCAGCGATGGCGGCGTAACACAAGAAGGGGTAGGCATTGACGATGTGACGGTACATGAAAAAACTGATATTGCCGATTACATTCCTGAGCAATCAATTGTATCTGCACAGGTATCGGGTAATAATTGGATTCCATTTAACTGGGGCGATTCCATTATTGGACCCTGGTATGTTTTGGCAGAGATCAATGCTAACGGGCAAGACCTTGGAACAGTAAATGTTCAGCCTTATCTAAATGCAACAGGAGTGGAGAGAAGCAGTAACAATCAATATTATGCCGACCGGAATTATGTGATCAATGCCACTAACAATCCAATAGAAAATATCAATGTAAGAATCTACCTGACAGATGCAGAAGCCAATGCACTGATCAATGCAGCAGGCTGTGCAACCTGCGCCAAACCTGGGGATGCGTATGAACTGGGCGTGGATAAATACCGTGGCAACCCAGCAGAAGAAAATGGAACAATTGATGATAATTTTAATGGCTACTATCAATTTATTTTGCCTGCCAACACACAAATTATTCCGCATGGCAATGGCTACTATGCTGAGTTCACGATAAATAATTTTAGTGAATTTTGGTTTAGTAAAGGAGATATAACGCCAGCACCTGCTAATGTATGCACCGGTAATATCATTACTTACACCGCACCCACAACCGGTACTGTTTACCAATGGCAACTGGATATCGGCAGCGGCTATGCCAATATCAGTGATGGCATTAATTATTCCGGCACCGGCAATGATTCTTTGCAATTAATAAATGTGCCCACGTCTTACACCGGTTATAAATACCGCTGTATGGTGGATGGCGTACCCAAAACAGCATACCTGTTGCGGTTTAAAAATTTATGGACAGGCAGTGTAAGTACCGACTGGTTTACTGCTGCCAACTGGGGTTGCAATACAGTACCGGATATAAATACCGATGTAATTATTCCCGGCGGATTAACAAGGTATCCAATCCTTACTGCCAGCACTGCTATTCGGAGCATCAGGATATTGACTGCTGCACCGGTGGTGATAAATGCAGGCGTGGTGCTGGATGTGAGAGGAAGATAAAACAGAAAGCAGCAAAATTTACAATCTGAAAAATAAAAAATGGTGCAGCTTTTCAGGCTGTACCATCATTATCAATTAAATCATTTTCAATTTTCAATTATCCTACGCCACTTTCAGCATACTCATTTTACTGGTGCTGAATTTACGCTGTGCATATTCCAGTGTTACTTCAAACGCTTTTACTTTTTGTGAAGGTAGTTCATACATGGAATCGGTTAAAATACTTTCGCAAATACTGCGTAGGCCACGGGCACCTAATTTATATTCCAGCGCCCTTTCTACCATAAAGTCAAATACAGCCGGTTCAAAACTGAGGACAATACCTTCCAGTTCAAACAAACGGGTAAACTGTTTGATCAACGCATTTTTTGGTTCGGTTAAAATATTACGGAGGGTGTCAGCATCCAGCGGATTGAGGTAAGTGATCACCGGCATACGGCCAAGTAATTCCGGTATCAAACCAAAATGTTTCAGGTCAACCGCATTTACAAACTGCAATAAATTTTTCTGCTGAAACTCCTGCAGTTCTTTGTTTACATTAAATCCAATGGCGTGGGTATTTACCCGGCGGGCAATCAGTTTGTCTATGCCGTCAAAAGCACCACCACAAATGAACAGGATATTTTGTGTATTTACTTTTACCAGTTTTTGTTCCGGGTGTTTACGGCCACCTTGTGGTGGCACCAGCACTTCCGTACCTTCTAATAATTTTAATAAACCCTGCTGCACACCTTCGCCACTCACATCCCTGGTGATGGAAGGGTTATCGCTTTTACGGGCTATTTTATCTATCTCATCAATAAATACAATTCCTTTTTCTGCTGCTGCCACATCATAGTTGCAGGCCTGCAATAAACGGCTCAGCATACTTTCTACATCTTCGCCTACATAACCGGCTTCTGTAAATACCGTGGCATCCACAATGGCAAATGGTACATTCAGCATACGGGCAATAGATTTTGCCAGCAATGTTTTACCGGTACCGGTTTCCCCCACCATGATTATGTTGCTTTTTTCTATCTCCACATCATTCTCCACTTTTTGATTCAATCTTTTGTAATGATTGTACACAGCTACTGCCAGGATCTTTTTTGCATCATCCTGCCCAATTACATATTCATCCAAAAATTTTTTGATTTCGATTGGTTTTCTAACAGTGAGTTTGTGATTATGGGTGCTGGATGTTGATTTTGATTCCGGGTAAATCATCAGCTCCTGCCCAATGATTTCCTGTGCATGCTCAACGCAGTTTTCACAAATATGCCCTTCCTGGCCTGCTATTAAAATTTTTACCTCGTCCCGGCTGCGGCCGCAGAAAGAACAATGTAGTGTTTGTTGTTTTGCCATTTTGTAAAATAAATTTTGCCGGGCCTTATCCACGACAGCTTGCAAAGATAAAGAAACAGTTTGCAAAGCACACGGTAATGACAAGATTATTGAGTAAGAGGCTGCACCGCTTTTATATGCGGCTGCAATAGCTGCTTTAATTGCTGTTTTACAATGGCGCCCATTGTTTTGCAGTTGCTGAAATGAAGTTTGCCAAAATAATCATTCAGTTCTTTACGCAGGGAAACCACTTTGTAATTTTCTGATATTTCTTCTTTTGCCATTGTATGTAATAAAGATGCCAGTTGCCGGGGCTGCTGTTTTACCAATGCAGCCATTTGTTCCCTTTCTTCTTTCCGGATTTGTTCAATGCCGGCATGGGTTAAAAAATGCAAAGCCATTTGAACAAACTCATAATTTTCTTTGTAAAACTGTGGCAGGTATAAATTCAGTTTTCCTTCGTAGCACTGCTGGTCAAAGTCGATGGCTTTTAGGTGGAATGGATGGGTTGGGTCATTTTCATTTTTTACCACTACAAAATTGTAGCTCCGCATATCTCCCAGCAATCTTGCAAAGCAGCGTTCATTAAATTGTACAAATGCTGTTGCCAGTAATTCTTTTTCGGTATCGGTTAATTGTGAGGTTGTTGCTAAAAAAATATCACCGGGAATGCCTTCAATATGTTCTTCCACCAATGTATTTTGATGGCACAAAAAATTGATGTTGTTGGAAGACAGCAACTGCTCCAGTTCCAATCCATATATCCTGGAAGCATCTGCATCTTTAATGTAAAAAAAATCTTCTATTTTATTTTCTGTGTTGAGGAGATTGATCCGGAAAGGCATGCTGTTGGCAAATTCACAAAAATCAATGGATGCTACTGTTAAATATTTTGATGTTTCTTTTTTGAGCAAGGCATAAGTGGCAATTAATTTTTGTTGCAACTGAGCCAGTAATTTTTTTTCATACACAACCCTGTCCCAATGGGTGTGTTTACCGCTTTCATCTTTGATGGCATTGCTGTATTGGTAGTGAAATAATTCTTTATAAGCGATCGGCAATTTAATATCCCTTTTGTATTGCTGCAGGTATTGCTGCAATGCTGTACTTACAGGGTACACTTCTTTCTGCATCAGCGGCCGGTCGTTTTGTTTGCTGAGCGCTGCATTTTTTATTTGAGAGAAGTGCATGGGCGTAAAGATAACATGGAATAGAATTATTCCTGGCTGAATTTGCCATTCTTACCAGCAGGCAACCAATCCTGTTAAAATAAATTAACAGTAAAATGCAGCTATTGATTGCTGTTTTCATTTTTTATTTTTAGTTTGGCAGAGTAATTGTCTTACAGGGTTTGGATCAAAAAAATAATTAGTATGAAAAAGAAAATTTTACAACACAAAAATGCAGCTTTTGCGGCATTGTCTTCCTTCCTGCTATTGGTATCTGCGGATGCAGCAGCACAAAAAGAGGTACCCATTTTTCCCGGGGGAAATAAAACAAGTTCAGCTCCTAAAAAAGAAGTCCCGATTTTTCCAGGAGCCAAAAGAACAAGTACAACTCCTAAAAAAACGGTTTCTATTTTTCCAGGCGTAATTAAAACCAATGACCAGGTAAATAATAGAAGAATATACAGACACAGGAGAAGACATCTACCACCCGGACAAGCGAAGAAAATTTATGGCGGTTCTGCCAGGGACTACGCCCCGGGCCAAATGAAAAAAAGAGAAAATGATGACAGGGATGATAGGGATGACCGCAGTGAAGGTGATGGCAAAAAAACCCATCACAAAAAACATGGTAAGCATCACGATAAAGAAAATGATTAAATAGATCTGGAGATTTAAATACTCAATAAAAAAATGCCGTGATTTATCACGGCATTTTTTTATTGAGTATTTTATCTTAGTCTTATAATTTATCTAGCACCCCATCCACAATACCATACGCAATGGATTCTTTTGCATCCATCCAGTAATCCCTGTCAAAGTCTTTCATTACTTTTTCTAAGGTTTGGCCGCAGTTGTCTGCTAAAATTTGGGCACCCATAATTTTTGTCTTCATCATTTGTTCGGCCATTATTTCCAGGTCGGCGCTCACTCCCTGTCCGCCGCCGCTTGGCTGGTGTATCATCACTTCGCCATGAGGGAACATAAAGCGCCTTCCTTTTTCTCCGCCGCTTAATAAGATGCTTCCCATGCTGGCTGCCATGCCCATGCACACAGTGCTTACCGGGCTGCTGATCATCCGCATGGTATCGTACACAACCATTCCGCTGGTAACCATACCGCCGGGGCTGCTGATGTAGAAAGTGATTTCTTTTCCGGGGTCAATGGCTTCCAGGTAAAGTAACCTTGCAGTAAGGTCTTTACAGCTTTTATCATCTACTACACCCCACAAAAATATTTTGCGCTGCTCAATAAATTTTTTGTCGAACTGCCACCCACTCATCATTTTTTCCATGGGATTTTCGGGCAGGTCTTTTGGCGACTCTTCTTCGTCATCATTGCGAAAGCGGTTACTATGTAAAATCATTTGCTTTTTTTTAATTGTTTCTCGTTTCTTGTTTCTCGTTGTTCGTTTCTCGTTTTGGAGAATTATGCTTTGTGATTCTTATTGATGAATAAAGATTATAAAGTACAAGAGTGAGACGCAACGATGTTTAATATTAGTTCCAATTGCTGGCTACAAAAAGATTTTCTTTCTTGTCCCCCTTTAGGGGATAGGGCCATTAATCTTTCTTTGCCTTTCTTGGATTGATGGTGAGTACTTCATCCACAATGCCATACTCTTTTGCTTCTGCTGACGTCATCCAGTAATCCCTGCTGCAGTCGGCAGCTACTTTATCAAATGGCTGGCCGGTGTGCTGTGCAATTACATCGTACAATTCTTTCTTTATTTTTTTTACTTCGTTTACGGTAATCTGAATGTCACTTGCCTGTCCGCCTGCACCAGCGCTTGGCTGGTGAAGCATGATGCGGCTGTGTTTTAAAGCGGTACGTTTACCAGGAGCTCCTGCACACATCAATACTGCTGCCATGCTTGCTGCCATACCGGTACAAATTGTAGAGATGTCGGGAGTTACAAACTGCATGGTGTCGTACATGCCGAGGCCTGCATACACACTGCCTCCGGGGCTGTTGATGTACATCTGTATGTCTCTTGTACGGTCGGTGCTTTCTAAAAATAAAAACTGGGCAGTAATAATATTGGCCACTTCATCACTGACCGGGTAGCCCATAAAAATAATCCTGTCCATCATTAAACGGCTGTACACATCCATTACGGCTATGTTCATCGGCCTTTCTTCAATGATGTTGGGGGTGAGGTTGGTTACGACCCCCCCGCCCCCAAAAAGGGGGTTCTGAGTTATGAACTTTTCCGAGTTCTTCTTTTGATAATCATACAGCAGGTTGCTACTGATGCCACGGTGGTGAACCGCATATTTTTCAAATTCTTTTCCAAAATTCATTGTGCTAATTATTTAGGATAACAAATATAGTTGATTGATGCTCCCAAAGATTATGCTATAAAAAAAATGCGACAAAAAGTCTTGAACATTTGTCTGAACGGGGATTTAATTTGACGAAATGGATTAACAGGATTCTTTCAAATAGAAAGATTAAGCAAGCAGGCAAAGACTCAAATCATTTTAATCAAATTAATCCACCCAAATCACCGTTCAGACAAAAATAGCCCGAGCAATAAATGCTCCGGCTATAAATATTATACGCTTGCCTTACACCCCTTTAGGGGATGGGGTTTAATGCTGGTGATTGTGCATCATTCCAGTAAGTTCATCCGCTGTTACTTCCTTTTCTTTTGGAGACATTTGGCCTTGCAACCAGTTAAATAATTTTTCTGTCACCAGGCGGCGGTAGCTTGCATCTACCTGCTTTTCGTCTTTTATCATGCGGTCAACATAACTGTCCAGCCAGCTGGTATCGTCACCCATGTTCATGCTGCCAAAGTAACGCATTACTTCAGTCTTCATTGAGGCTTTCAGTTCTTCGGCTGATACATCCAGGCTGTTATCTTTAATGATCTTATCGCTGATGAGTGTCCATTTTAACTGGTTGCTGAATAAAGGAAATTCAGCTTCTGCTTCTTCTGCAGATTTGGCTTTTTCACCACCGGTTTGCAGCCAGCGTTTTAAAAACGAAGCCGGGAATTCCATTTTGGTTTCATCCAGTAAATAATGGTACAACTGATCTTGCAGCTGGTTGTTGCTTTGGCTGTTCCAGTATTGCTCAATTTCTTCTTTTAGTTTAGTCCTGAATTCCTCTTCCGTAGCAATGGCTGCACCGGGGAAAACTTCACCAAAAAATTCTTCATTCAATTCTCTTTTTTCAACCAGGCCAATTTTTACAATGCTGAGGTTGAAATATTTTTTTGCAGCGGCTTTGTCATCTTTATCAAGGCCAAGATCCTGCATCATCATGTCTAACTTATCAGCCTCAAAACTTTTTGATAATTGAAACACAATGCTGTCGTCTTTCTTTTTACCCGTCAATTGTTTTTGCAACGGAGCAGAAAAATATTTCAGAATAACAGAATTCTCTTTTACAATGCCGCCTTCAACAGCATTGCCGTCTTTGTCGGCTTCTGTAAACAATACATTCAGTACATTTTCTTCATTGTCTATTAATTCTGGTTCGGTCATTTTTCCGCCTTTTATCAGCATCCTGTTTACTTCTTCCTGCAGCATTTCATCGGTTACTTTTACTTTATGCAGAGTGGTTTTTGCCTTGCTTAAAGGGGCAATTTCAAATGCAGGTTTCAGGCCAATCTCAAAACCAAATTCATATTCACTGGGGTTATTAAAATCCATTTTGCGGATGTCTGCATCCAGGGCAATGGGCTGGGCAAAAATATCGGGCTTTTCAGTTTGCAGGTAAGTGTATAATTCTTTCTCCACTGTCTTTAAAATTTCATCAGTAAAAATGGACGGGCCGTACATTTTCTTTACCATACCAGTCGGCACCATGCCTTTTCTAAAGCCAGGGATATTAGCAGTTTTGCTGTATTCTTTTACTTTCTTTTCAAAAGTGGGAAAATAATCTTCCTTGCTGATTTTAACGGTGATTTTGTCGTTGAGTAAACCAATGTTCTCTCTTGCTACTGTTGCCATTGTGTGGAAATGTTGATGTGTTTAAAAGTAAAAGTTGATAAGCAAATGGTATTGACAGAGCTATTCATCTGATCAACTCATCAACTTATCAACTCAAATTTGTCCGGATGATAGGGGTCGAACCTACATGGATCACTCCGCCAGATCCTAAGTCTGGTGCGTCTGCCAATTTCGCCACATCCGGTTTTGGGCAGCAAAAGTAAGGGATTACGACGATTTCTGAATTGTTAAATGAATTTTTTTTGCTTTGGCTGTCTTTCGAAAAGAGAAATATTCTAATTCAGTGTATTACCCTGCATCCCTGTTATTTCCGTGATTGCAAATACCTTTTTGGTGTGCTTTTAATTGAATAACCGGGTATTATAAAACAATTTTTAGATACCTTTTTTCAGTAGACAACATTCTTATACAATATTGTATGAAACTGTAAACATTAACAAAGTACAGGTTAAAACCATTTTTTCAAGTAAATTCGTTTTACTCATGGAAATAACAGAACCGATAGTAAAATACAACCTCACCGAAGAGGAAGAGAAAAAAGAAATTCTCCGGCATTACCGTGGCTTGCTGAGAGAATTGAAGCCAAAGCTGAAGCCGGGTGATAAAGAATTGCTGCGGCTGGCTTTTGAAATGGCAGTGGAGGCCCACAAAACCATGCGCCGAAAAAGTGGTGAGCCTTACATATTGCATCCCCTGGCCGTGGCCAAAATTTGTGTGGAAGAAATTGGCCTGGGTGTACGAAGCACCCTCTGTGCCTTGCTGCATGATACGGTGGAAGATACCGATATCAGCCTGGAAGATATCCAACGGGAATTTGGAACTGAGATTGCTAAAATTGTGGATGGCCTTACCAAGATCAGTACGGTAATGGACACCAACACTACCCAGCAGGCAGAAAATTTTAAAAAGATATTACTAACGCTTACAGATGACCCAAGAGTAATTTTGATAAAGCTGGCTGACCGCCTGCACAACATGCGGACGATGGACAGCATGAAGAGAGAAAAGCAACTGAAGATCTCCAGCGAAACAGTTTATGTGTATGCACCCCTGGCCCACCGTATGGGATTGTATGCCATCAAAACTGAAATGGAAGACCTCTCTATGAAATACCTGGAGCCGGATACTTACCGCTTCATTGCTCAAAAATTAAATGATACCCGGAGGGAAAGAACCAGGTATATCAACGACTTCATCAGGCCGCTAAAAGATAAACTGGAGAAGGCCGATTTTCAATTTGAAATAGTTGGCCGCCCCAAAAGCATTCATTCCATCTGGAATAAAATGAAAAAGAAAGGGGTGAGTTTTGAAGAAGTGTATGATCTGTTCGCCATCCGCATTATTGTGGATTCTCCCCATGAAAAAGAAAAAGAAGATTGCTGGAAAGTGTACAGCATGATTACAGATGAATACAATCCATCACCGGAAAGATTAAGAGACTGGCTGAGTAACCCCAAGAGCAATGGATACGAAGCATTGCATACCACGGTAATGGGGCCGGGAGGCAAATGGGTGGAAGTGCAGATACGTACAAAGCGAATGAATGAAATTGCAGAAAAGGGGCTGGCAGCTCACTGGAAATATAAAGAAGGTACTACCGATGAAAGCCGCTTTGATAAATGGTTTCAGCAGATAAGAGAAGCATTGGGCAACCAGGACAGCAATAATTCACTCGACTTTTTACAGGATTTTAAAACCTCTTTTCTTGCGGAAGAAATTTATGTATATACCCCTAAAGGTGATATCCGGATGCTGCCCATTGGTGCCAGTGCTTTGGATTTTGCATTTAGTGTACACACTGCCGTGGGCAGCCGCTGCATTGGGGCAAAAGTAAACCACAAGCTGGTACCTATCGGTCATAAACTACGCAGTGGCGACCAGATAGAAATCATCACCAGTGCCAAACAAAAGCCCAACCAGGAATGGCTGAACTTGGTGGTGACCAGTAAGGCAAAACAAAAAATTAAGGATACCTTAAAGGAGGAAAAAAGAAAAGTAGCGGAAGATGGCAAATATATTTTACAAAAAAAATTAGATGCCATTGGTGGTGTGATGACGCAACACAACCTGGATGAACTGGCTGGTTTTTACAAGCTCCATTCTTCATTGGATCTGCTGTATGAAATTGCCATTAAAAAAATTGACCTAAAAGAGTTAAAGGATTTCACTGCCTCTGGCGACCGCTTATTTTTACCCAAACCTGTAAAAGTAGAAACAGAAATTAAACCTGAAGGAGATCATCCCAGTAAAACCTACGACAAAAAAGATACGGAACTAATTATTTTTGGGGAGAGCAGCGACAAAATTATGTATACACTGGCCAACTGCTGCAAGCCCATACCCGGCGATGATGTATTTGGGTTTGTAACAACCGGTGAGGGTTTAAAAATACACCGTACCAATTGCCCCAACGCAGCAAGACTGATGGCAAATTATGGACACCGGGTGGTAAAAACCAAGTGGGCCAAAAACAAAGAAATATCTTTTCTTACCGGTTTAAAAATTGTAGGGCTTGATGATGTGGGGGTGATTCATAAAATAACCAATCTCATCAGTGGTGAAATGAAATTCAATATTTCGGCCATGACCATCGAAGCAAAGGATGGTATTTTCAGGGGCAACCTCAAAATATTTGTGCATGATAAAGATGAATTGGATGAACTTTGCAACCGGCTGATGGCATTGTCTGGAATTGAAAAAGTAGAACGGTACGATACAGAGTAGGTTGAAGGAAGGATTACGAATCTTGAATGACGAATGGGAGAGATAATTAACACTATGTTTTTTGATAACTATTGACGGGTAAAATAATAGTCAGCATCTTTGCATTTCACCATTTTAAAAAAAGACAATGCAAGAATTAATAACACGCCTTACAGAAAAAGCAGGCATTACAAATGAGCAGGCTGCCAAAGCAGTGGAAACAATTAAAGATTTTGTAAAAGAAAAATTTCCGATGATGGCCGGGGCAGTTGATAATTTATTGGGTGCAAATGAAGCTCCAGCTGCGGCAGCAACTTCAACCGGGTCTGAAAGCAGTATCATGGATAAAATAAGTGATGTGATCCCTGGCGAAACAGGAGAAAAAGTAGAAGAGTTTGCAAAAAATGCGGCTCACAAAGCTGAAGAAGTATTTGGTGATGTAAAAGAAAAATTGAGTGGGTTGTTTGGTGGAGATAAGAAGTAAGGGTTTAGAAAAATTGTAGCATAAAACCATCTCTTTAAAATCAGATGGTTTTTTTAACGCTTTAACGGTGGAACTTCATTTGAACAGTCTATTATTAAAAAATTATGATAAAGGGATAAGTAAATTTCATTGCAATATTATTTTCATAAAAAAATTATGACGATGCCAGACTAAAATTATCAATTATCATTTAACCAATTATCAATTATCAATTATTTCAACACCTCTCTGCTGATTACCAATTTCTGTATCTCACTCGTTCCCTCACCAATAGTACAAAGCTTGCTGTCCCGATAAAATTTCTCTACCGGAAAATCTTTGGTGTAACCGTAGCCGCCAAAAATTTGCACTGCATCAGTGCTTGCTTTCACCGCCACTTCACTGGCAAAATATTTTGCCATCGCAGCTTCCTTCGTCATGGGCAGGCCTTTTATTTTTAAATCACAAGCCTGGTTAATCAATAAATCAGCAGCAGCAATTTCTGTTGCCATATCTGCCAGTTTAAAACTGATGCCCTGGAAATTTCCAATCGGCTGATCAAATTGGTGGCGCTCTTTGGCGTATTGTACGGATGCTTCGTAAGCACCTTTGGCAATACCAACACTTAATGCAGCAATTGATATCCTGCCACCATCCAGCACTTTCATTGATTGTTTAAAACCGGTACCAATTTCTCCCATCCTGTTGGCATCCGGTATCCTGCAATTATCAAAAATCATTTCTGCTGTTTCGCTTGCCCTCATCCCGAGTTTGTTTTCTTTTTTGCCGGCACTAAATCCGGGTGTTCCTCTCTCCACAATAAATGCTGTAGAATTATCTTTTGCTCTTGGCTCACCGGTACGGCAAATTACCACGGCCACATCACCACTTTTTCCATGAGTGATCCAGCTTTTAGTACCATTGATTATCCAGTCATCACCGTCTTTTACGGCAGTGGTTTTCATATTGCCGGCATCACTGCCCGTGTTGGGTTCTGTCAATCCCCAGGCTCCCAAAAATTCGCAGGTGGCCAGTTTGGGAAGATATTTTTTCTTTTGTTCTTCATTACCAAAACTGAGTATGTGTCCGGTACAGAGTGAATTGTGTGCAGCTACCGAAAGCCCGATGGAACCGCATACTTTAGCAATTTCCTGGATAATAACATTGTATTCAAAATAACTTAATCCAGTGCCACCATATTCTTCCGGCACCAGCACACCCATCATTCCCAGCTTGCCGAGTTCTTTAAAAATATGCAGCGGAAATTCCTGTGGTTCATCCCACTCCATGATATGCGGTCTGATATATTGATTGGCAAAATCCCGGGCAGATTGTGCCACCTGTTGTGTTATTTCACTTTGCTGAAAATTCATACAATAATAAAAGTTTGAGGATGCAAAATAAAGTATTTTGCAAGACTAACAACTGTTAGTTTAAAAGCAGCTAATTAATTTTAAGGTAGGGGTAAGCTTTGGCAAATACTTCGTCTGTGATGGTCATTATTTTTTTCAAATCTGATAAAGAAGAAAAATTACCATGCTGGCTGCGATACTGAACAATCGAATTGGCGATGGCATAACGGATATATGGATGAGCTTTCAATTCATCCAGAGTGCCAGTATTGATATTGATTTGTTTCACTTCGGGGTTGCTTAATGTAAGCCTCGGTTTAATTTTTTGAAAAGTGGAATCAGGCAGTCCGAACGTTTCACCAACCTGCTCTAATTTATAAAAGCCGCCCAGCCTGTCCCTGAAAGTAATGATGCGTTGAGACAGTTTGCTGCCAATACCCGGAAGTGCAATCAATGCATTAGTGTCAGCCAAATTTACATCCACCATTGAAGGAGTGTAAACCTTTTTTTCAAAAGTAGGTTTGTCGTAAGTTTTGGCCGGATAATTTTTTACAAAGTTTGCATCATCAATTTTTACAAAGGGAATCAACCTTTCTTTTTCTTCATTACCAAGCCCCCATATTTTGCCTACATCTTCCGGCTTATAAAACTTACCGCCTTTGGATAAATAATTTTTGATGGTGGCAACCGTTTTATCTCTCACACCTAATTTTTTCCAGCCAGCTTCATCCAGTGTGTTGGGATCAAAGTAAAACAGTTCACCTTTTAACTGTTGTTTGCCGGCATAATTTTTTTCTGATGGCTGAAAATATTGCGGCTGGTCATCATCGTAATTTTTTCGTTTGTATTTACTTGCAGTATCTGCCTGTTTTATGGTAAGCGATGCAATCTCTTTTTCAAATGCATCATGCCGGTAAGTTTTCTTCTTGATAAAAAATGGAAACAAAAACGGAAGGATAATGAGTATTGTAATTACCGCTAATAGCAGCAATGTACCTGTTCTTTCTCTTTTGGTAAAAGTGAGGTAGCCGGAAATAAATTGTTTCCACATAAGAGGAGGAGGTTGTATTTAAAGATTAAGAAGTATCTAAAATAATAACCTTATCTCTAAAAAACAATACCCCAAACAGGTGATATACTAATCTGTAAATATCTGCAGCCCATCATAAGCAAGGTTGATACCTATGGGTAACTCTTTGCTTATTTCTTCCTGCAGCCCAAGCTGGTGGCTGATATGGGTAAAATATCCATTCGGAACTTTTAGCTCCTGCACCAGTTCAATGGCTTCGCTTAATGAGAAATGGGAGATATGTTCTTTGCGGCGGAGTGCATTTACCACCATTGCCTTACTGCCATTTATTTTTTTTCTTTCTGTATCGTCAATTTTGTTGGCATCGGTGATATAAGTAAAACTGCCAAAACGAAAACCAAATACCGGCATCTTTAAATGCCATACCAATATGGGAGTTACCGGAATATCGCCAATTACAAAAGGCGTGAGGTCAATGGTATTCAAATTAATTTCTGGTATGCCCGGATATTTTTTATCTGCAAACACATAAGCAAATTCCCTTTTCAATGCTTCTTCCGTCAATACATTGCCATACACTTCCATTGGGTTGCCTGTAAAAAAGCAAAATGCTTTTACATCATCCAGCCCGGCAATATGATCTTTGTGCGGATGAGTAAATAAAACAGCATCTAATTTTTTTACATTTTCTCTCAGCATCTGGTAACGAAAATCCGGCGTGGTATCTACTACCAAACTGGTGCTGCTGCTTTCCACCAAAATACTGCTGCGTAACCGTTTGTCTTTGGGATCTGCGGAGCTGCACACTTCACAGCTGCAGGCTATCATCGGCACGCCTGTACTGGTGCCGGTGCCAAGAAAAGTGATTTTTAACGGGGGGCATTGCATCAAATAAAAATAAGAAAGTAAAAATAAGGAATAAGAAAATGTGCAATGCAAATCTGCTAACGAAAAAGATGACAGCTAAAAATAAAAAGTAATAGCGAATAGATATTATTTTTCACTTACCGCACTCATTACTTCATCATACATTTTCTGACTTTCTAAAGTAAGGCTGTCAAAATGTATATTTAATTGCGGTATCAGGTCTATGAGGGTATTTATACGGCCTTCTGTTTGAAAAAATTTATTGAGCACAATAACTTTCTTTTCCTGCAAAATACAATAGCCACTTTGAAAAGTACCCCTTTCGTAACGGATTACATAACCGCTTTCTTCCGCAATTCTTTCTATTTTGTCTAATATGTTTTGTGTGTATTTCATGCACTAAATCCTAAAGGTACTTTTGAAGTTTTTAATTCAGGTGCAACTTCTCTTAATAGCAAGGATAAAAAAAATATCTTTCTCCACAAATTGTGGATTAAAAAATTATCACCCCAACTTCTAAAAGCTGTTTTATTTGTTCGTCATTCGTATCACCGGCACAATCATTTCTTCCAAACTTACTCCGCCATGCTGAAAAGTGTTGCGGTAGTAATTTACAAAATGATTGTAGTTATTTGGGTAACAAAGAAAAATATCTCCCTTCGCAAAAATAAAAGATGAGTTTACATTTGGTACCGGCAATGCAGCTTCCCTCGGGTCTTTAAATGCCAGCACATCTTTTGGTTCATAATTCAAATTGCGCCCATGTTTATAACGCAGGTTGGCAGTGGTTTGTTTATCGCCAATCACTTTGGCCGGGGTTTTCACCCTTACGCTTCCATGATCCGTTCCTACAATTACGGTAATATTTTTATCTGCAATTTTTTTCAAAGCCTGATGCAGTGGTGAATGTTCAAACCAACTATGAGTAATGCTGCGGTAGCTGGTTTCGTCGCCGGCCAGTTCTTTCAATACTTCCATTTCTGTACGGGCATGGCTCAGCATGTCAACAAAATTATACACGATAATATTGATGTCGTTGTGCAACAGATCCTGCATGTTGTCCACCAGTTTTTGCCCATCGTGGTTGTTGGTGATTTTGGTGTAAGAATATTTCAGATCCGATTTGCCCATCCTCTTTAACTGTGCTTTAAAAAATTCTTCTTCAAACATATTTTTGCCACCTTCCTCATCATCATTTTTCCATTGGGATGGAAATTGTTTTTCTATGTCCACCGGCATCATCCCTGCAAAGATGGCGTTACGGGCATACTGTGTGGCAGTGGGTAATATGGCGTAAAAAGTTTCTTCTTCGTGAATGCGGAAGCTTTCTGCAAAAATGGGTTGTATCATTTTCCATTGATCAAACCGGAGATTATCAATCAGCACAAAAAATAAAGGCACACCTTTCTGCAGGTGCGGCAGTACTTTAAACTTCATCATGTTGTGGCTCATAATGGGGCCATCCGCACTTTTTGGTCCCACCCAGGAAGCATAATTACGGGAGATGAATTTAAAAAATTCTGTATTGGCTTCTGTTTTTTGTGATTGAAAAACTTCCTGCATTTCGGGGCTGTCGCTCTTCTTCATTTCCAGTTCCCAGTATACTAATTTTTTATAGATTTCCATCCACTGGTTGTAATCCGGGTTATCATTCAGCGCCATAAACAAACTTCTGAATTCCTGTTGGTAAGCAGAGGTTGTTTTTTCTGCTACCAATCTTTTATTATCAATTAATTTTTTCAGGCTAAGCCATACCTGGTTGGGGTTAACAGGCTTTATTAAATAATCGCTTATCTGCGATCCGATGGCTTCATCCATTAAATTTTCCGCCTCGTTTTTTGTGATGAGCACCACCGGCAGGTTGCTGTTGATTTCTTTTATCTGCTGCAGGGTTTGCAGACCGGTAATGCCGGGCATGCTTTCATCCATCAGCACCACATCTACAATATTTGTTTTTACATATTCCACCGCATCAAAGCCGTTGGTCTTTGTGTGTACCTCATAACCCTTGTTTTCTAAAAACATAATTTGAGAATTGAGGGTATCTATCTCATCATCTACCCAGAGTATTTTTGGTGCGTTCATATTTGGTTATGTTAGTGATTACAAATGTAATTTTTTAGTTTAACTGTGTGTGGTATTATATTAGTTTGTAAATGTTTTAACAGTTATCGGGCAAGTTGATTAAATTTGATAAATGAACTGGAAAGAATATATCACTTCAGATGCAGCAATATTGGGCGGCAAACCTGTAATTATTAATACCAGGTTATCAGCAGAATTTATATTACAAAGATTAGCCGATTGCTGGACAGAAGAAATGCTTTTAAAAAACTATCCTACTCTTACGCATTCAGCCATACAGGCTGTTTTTGCTTATGCCCATGATTGCCTTAAAGATGGTTTGCTATACAATAAAAACCTTGTTGCATAATGAAGTTTTTAGCTGATGAAAATTTCCCTTTTGACAGCATCCGCCTGTTATCTGCAAATGAGCATGAGATACGAAAAGCTGCCATTAATTTTCAAGGCCAACCAGATAACTTTATATTACAGGAAGTTTCACTTGCAGATGAAATAATACTCACTTTTGACAAGAATTTTGTCGAATTAATTTTTAAAACACTGATGAAAAATTGCAGTGATGTAATTCTTTTTCGATTGGAGCATTACTTGCCCGTTACTCCGGGAGAAATGCTGTTGAAACTTTTACAGGAAAAGCAAATCAATTTTAAAAATAACCTTACTGTGATTGATGAAAATAAAATACGGCAAAGGCCAATTAAATAAAAATGGCATTCAGAAAAATAATAAACGACCCCGTTCATGGTTTTATAACAATCGATGATGACCTCATCTTTAAAATTGTGGCCCACCCTTATTACCAGCGCCTGCGTCGCATTTACCAAATGGCAATGGCGCATTTGGTTTACCCCGGTGCGGTGCATACCAGGCTGCATCATTCTTTAGGAGCTTACCATTTAATGTGCAATGCACTAAATGAATTAAAAGGAAAGGGAGTTGATATTACAAAGGAAGAGGAACAGGCTGCAAAAATTGCTATCCTGCTGCATGATATTGGCCACGGGCCTTTTAGCCATGCACTGGAAAATGTACTGATAGAAGGGATGCACCATGAAGCCATTTCCCTTTTGCTGATGGAAGACCTGAACAAACAGTTTGATGGAAAGCTGCAAATGGCAATTGATATTTTTACCAATAATTATCCAAAGAAATTTTTATACCAGCTCATCAGCGGACAACTGGATGTGGACAGGATGGACTACCTCTCAAGGGATAGTTTTTTTTCCGGGGTAAGCGAAGGCGTGATTGGCTACGACCGGATCATAAAAATGCTGACCGTTCACAATGGCGAACTGATGGTAGAAGAGAAAGGTATTTATTCCATCGAGAAATTTATTGTGGCCCGTAGGCTGATGTACTGGCAGGTATACCTGCACAAAACGGTTTTGTGTGCAGAGCAAATGCTGCAGCGAATTATCAATAGAGCCAAGTACATCAAAGCATTTACCCATTTACCACTCAATAAATTTATTAACGACCCCATTGAAACAGTAAGCCTGCAGGAGTTTTGCCGCCTGGACGATTATGATGTGCTGGCGGCAATAAAAGAATGGAGTACGCATCCCGACAAGGTTTTATCCTTTTTATGCAATGGAATCATTAACAGGGATCTGCTGAAAGTGCAGTACTTTAATGTCCCTGTGGATGAAATATTATTGCAGGAAAAGAAAGCAGCGGCACAAAAAAAATTAAACCTAAGCAACGAAGAAGCCGAATGGGTTGTCTTTACCGGCGAGGCAGCAAGCAGGACGTATAATTTTGAAAATGAAAAAATTCACATGCTGTTTAAAGATGGATCTGTAAAAGATATATCGGAAGTAGATGATGCACTCATTAACCAAAACCTGAGCGGCAAGGTTAAAAAATATTACATTTGTTATGTGAGGTGAGATAGTAAATAGTCCATAGACGATAGTCAATGGTTTATAGTTTGCTAAATAAAAAATAATATTTTTTTAGGCCGGATATTTAAAATCGAACATTCAATTAAAAGCACCTCCATGAATTATTGATCATGGATTATTGATTAAACAACATGCAATTTACAGCAGCACAAATAGCGATGATGATAAATGGTAAGGTAGAAGGTAATGCTGCTGCTGCCGTATCATCATTCGGGAAAATTGAAGAAGCTGTAAGTGGCCAGTTGTCATTTTTATCCAATCCCAAATACGAAGATTATTTGTACAGCACCGGAGCTTCTGTCATTATTGTGAATGAAACCCTGGAATTAAAAACTGAAGTCACCGCTACATTAATAAGAGTGGAAGATGCGTATGTAGCATTTGCCACGCTGTTAGAAAAATACCAGCAAATAAAAACACAGCAACTCACGGGCATACAACAGCCAGCTTACATTGATGCCACGGCAAAAATTGGCGAGCATGTTTTTATCGGAGCCTTTGCCTACATCGGAGAGAATGTGGTACTGGCGGATGGAGTAAAGATTTTCCCGAACGCCTACATTGGCAACAACACCGTCATCGGTGAAAACTCTATTATACAGCCCGGCGCTAAAATTTACCATGATATTATTATCGGAAAAAATGTAACCATCCATGCAGGTACTGTCATTGGCGGCGATGGCTTTGGTTATGCACCGATGGCAGACTGCACGTATAAAAAAATTCCACAGATGGGCAATGTGGTGATAGAAGACAATGTTGAAATAGGCGCCAATGTTACCATTGACAGGGCTACAATGGGCAGTACGGTTATAAAGGCCGGAGCCAAACTGGATAACCTCCTGCAGATAGCACACAATGTAGAGATCGGTAACAATGCTATTATTGCGGCACAGGCTGGCATTAGCGGCAGTACCAAAATTGGTAACAATGTTATGATTGGCGGGCAGGCAGGTATTGTTGGCCACATACAAATTGCCGATGGTAGTAAAATAAATGCCCAAAGCGGCGTGAGCAAATCAATCAAAATTCCCAATACTACCGTAACCGGCTCACCCGCCTACGATTATACGGCTGCACTCCGCAGCCAGGCCGCAGCCAGAAGTTTACCAGAGTTAGAAAAAAGGGTAAAGGCACTGGAATTATTCATCAAAGAATTGATGATGAATAATAAACTGGTAGAGTAAATTTTTTCATCTACAGGTACATTTATACCAATACGAAATCATATTCAGACCAAGGTTACATCTTATGGGTGGCGGCAAATAGTTTATGTTATGGGGAGCGATAAACAAATGATTGTACCATTAAAATTCCCCCAATACCCTACACTCGGAAAAATTAAAATATCTTTGCCGCCACCCATTTTAAAAAAACAAGCATGGATAATAATTTCAATCCCGATAAACAGCACACCCTCAACTCGGCTACCAGTATATCCGGCACAGGGTTGCATACCGGTATCAACGTAGATATGACATTGAAACCAGCCAATGCCGGCTTCGGTTTCCAGTTTCAGCGTATTGACCTGCCGGGAATGCCCATTATTAAAGCAGATTGCGATTTAGTAACAGATACTTCAAGAGGCACCACCTTAGAACAGGGCGAAGTAAAAGTGAGTACGGTAGAACATATACTGGCAGCACTGGTAGGCATGGGAGTTGATAATTGCCTGATAGAAATCAATGGCCCGGAAATTCCCATCATAGATGGCAGCAGCGAACCATTTGTAGAAATCATTGAAGAAGCCGGTGTGCTGGAGCAGGATGCTGCTAAAACATGGTACAGCATCGACACCAATATTTCTTTTTACGATGAAGTGAAGAGAGTGGAGATGACGGCCATGCCTGCCACTGACTATAAAATTACCACCCTCATTGATTTTAATTCGCCGGTGTTGGGTACCCAGCATGCAGGCTTAAAAACAATGAAAGAGTTTAAAACAGAAATTGCACCCTGCCGTACATTTTGTTTTTTGCATGAGTTGGAAGCCTTGCTGGATAATAACCTTATCAAAGGTGGCGATATCAACAACGCAATTGTGGTGGTGGACAAAGCCGTTACAAAAGAAGAAATGGAACGCCTGGCAAAAGCATTCGGCAGGGAAAAAATGGAGATCAAAAGTGAAGGTTACCTCAATAATTTGGAACTGCGTTTTCCAAATGAACCGGCAAGGCATAAATTGCTGGATGTGATTGGTGACCTTGCCCTGATTGGTTATCCCATCAAAGGACACATCATTGCCAATCGCCCCGGCCACAGCACCAATGTAGCTTTTGCAAAAAAATTAAAACAATACATCAAAAAAAACCGGCACACCAAAGACATTCCTTTTTACGATCCCAACCAGCCACCGGTTTATTCCCTACAGCAAATAGAAAAGACTTTACCACATCGGTATCCTTTTTTATTGATCGATAAAATAATTGACTTGTCTGATAAGCATATTGTTGGTGTAAAAAATGTTACGTTCAATGAATTTTATTTCCAAGGGCATTTTCCCGGAAACCCTGTAATGCCGGGTGTGTTGCAGATAGAAGCACTGGCACAAACCGGCGGACTGCTTTGCATCAACTCCATGCCCGAAGGCAACCAGTACGACACTTATTTTCTAAAAATTGAGAACTGTAAATTCAAACAAAAAGTAGTGCCAGGCGATACCATGTTATTAAAGATGGAATTGATGGAACCTATCCGCCGGGGGATATGCATCATGAGGGGAAATGTATTTGTAGGCAACAAACTTTGTACAGAAGCAGATTTAACAGCACAGATAGTAAAAAGAAATTAGCACATCAGCACATTAAAAAATGATTCATCCACACACTTACATTCATCCCAACGCCAAGCTCGCCACCAATGTAAAGATTGACCCTTTCAGTGTCATTCATCAAAATGTGGAGATTGGCGATGGTACCTGGATTGGCAGCAACGTAACCATCATGGAAGGCGCCAGGGTTGGAAAAAATTGCCGCATTTTTCCCGGTGCTGTAATCGCCGCCATTCCGCAGGATTTAAAATATGAAGGCGAAAGCACTACCGTAGAAATTGGTGACAACACCACTATCCGTGAATTTGTAACTGTCAACAGAGGGAGCAAAGACAGGTGGACAACCAAGGTGGGCAGTAACTGCCTCATCATGGCTTACAGCCATATTGCACACGACTGCATTGTTGGCAACAACTGCATCATGAGCAACAATACACAATTGGCCGGTCATGTGCTGGTAGGCGATTTCGCTATACTCGGCGGCATGTGTGCTGTACACCAATTTGTGCAAATTGGCCAGCATGCTTTTGTAAGCGGCGGTTCATTGGTAAGTAAAGATGTGCCGCCTTATATTAAAGCAGGCCGTACGCCATTAAGTTATGCCGGCGTAAATTCTGTAGGACTAAAACGCAGAGGGTTTTCATTAGACCGGATCAACCAGATACTGGATATTTACCGCATCATCTACAACAAATCTATGAACACATCGCAGGCTCTAAATTTTATTGAAGAAGAATTGCCTGCAACAGATGAAAGGGATGAGATAGTAACCTTCATAAGAGAAAGCGGTAGGGGAATTATCAAGCGGTTTACAAAAGGAAGTATGGATGATGAATAACCCCCCAATCCCGCTGGCTAGCGGGGTGACTTTGCAGATTATAATATCGAATACAATATTGATTTTTTTTGAACCAGGGTTTTGAATATCTATTAAGTTTCATTGGCGTCGCACTCTTGTACTAAATATCTTTATTGAACATTTTTAAACAATTACCCTGCTAACTTATCAGCACAATGTTTTAAGTGGCAGAGTCTAAAACCCCCTTTAGGGGAAGGGGGTGTATAGGGGCATGAAAATCACACTAACCAATACCGGCAAACGATTCAACAGGGAGTGGATATTCCGTGGTTTCAATTATGATTTTACCTCACCAAAAAAATACGCCATCACCGGAGCCAACGGCTCCGGAAAATCAACCCTGCTCCAGGTTATAGCCGGCTCTCTCACATTCAACGAAGGAACCATCAACATAAAAGAAGACGAACAGGAAACAACGAATGAGAAACAAGAAACAAGGAACAAAAATCTCTTTCAACAAATTTCCATCGCTGCTCCTTACTTAGAACTGATAGAAGAAATGACTGCCAATGAATTTTTATCTTTTCACAGTTCTTTTAAACCATTATCAATAAGTAAGGAAGAAGCTTTACAAATTGTTCAATTGGAAAAAGCTGCCAACAAACAGATCCGTTACTACAGCAGCGGCATGAAACAAAGGCTGAAACTGGCGCAGGCATTTTTTTGTCAAAGCCCGGTATTGCTGCTGGATGAACCTACCACCAACTTAGATGCCGAAGGCTCCGCTTTGTACCAGCAGTTGATAAAAGATTATACCAGTAATAAATTAGTAATCATCAGCAGTAACGATCAGCAGGAGTATGCTTTTTGTGATGAAGTGATTGCGATTGGGGATTATAAGACAATTTAAAAATGTCTGATTTATTCATGTTTGATTTTATGAAGTAAGCTTAAATCAGAAATCTTAAAATCACAAATCAGACATTACCGCTTACTTGCAATCAACAAATTCAAATCTGTAAACTTCAAATCAAATCTTTCACTCAAATGGAAATTAGTAAGGCTGCCTTTGAATAAATAAATGCCGCTGCGGATGTTGATCTTATGCCAGATCACATTGTCGATACCGCCATCATCAGCAGTCTCCAGTAAAAGCGGCATCAATACATTGCTGATAGCCTGGGAAGCAGTACGGGCAAAGCCGCTGGGGATATTGGGTACACAGTAATGAATCACATCATATTTTATAAATACCGGTTTGTCATGGGTAGTCACTTCGCTGGTTTCAAAACAGCCGCCACGGTCAATGCTAACATCTACAATCACTGTACCGGGCCGCATATTACTTACCATTTCTTCTGTTACCACAATCGGTGTTCTTCCCGAAGTACTGCTTAATGCTCCAACAGCCACATCACAGGTTTTTAATTGCTTGGCCAAAATTTTAGGTTCTATTACCGATGTCCATAAACGGCCACCAATATTATTTTGCAACCGCTTGAGACGATAAATACTGTTGTCAAAAATCTTTACACTGGCACCCATGGCAAGCGCTGTCCTGGCAGCATATTCACCAACAATACCTGCACCAATGATGATTACTTTTGTTGGCGGAATACCACTGATACCGCCAACCAGTACCCCTTTACCATTATTGGCATTACTTAAATACCGTCCTGCAATCAGCATCACTGCACTGCCGGCAATTTCACTCATGCTTCTTACAATAGGATTATGCCCACTGTCATCTTTCAGATTTTCAAAACTCAATGCCGTAATTCTTTTATCCATCATTTTTTGCAGAATGGATTTCTTCATCACGGCTAAGTGTATGGGAGAAATGATATAATGACCGGGTTTCAGCAGTTCACATTCTTCTTCACTTACCGGTGCACTTTTTACCAGTATGTCACATTCATATACTTCTTTTCTGTCAAAAGCAATCTTAGCACCTGCTTCACTATAATCTTTATCAGTGTAGCTGGCACCTTCACCAGCCTTGGTTTCCATCACCACCCTGTGACCGTTGGCCACCATCACACCCACCGCTTCCGGCGTAAGTGCTATCCTGTTTTCGCTAAAAGAAGATTCCCTGGGAATACCTATGAACAGCTCGGTACCTTTTGGTTTAATATCTAAAGTCTCTTCTAAAGTTTCGTAAGAAAAAGAAGGGGAAACAAACGGTTTTGATGTAGCCATAAATAATTAAGAATTGAAAGATTGCTCACAAGCAGGTTACAATTTACAAATTTATTGTGAGCTTTCGGGTATCATTATTTACCGGGGCAATAGTTATGTGCAAAGTTGTTTCAGGGAAAATGCCCGGTGCTTTTTCCGGCCATTCCACAAAGCAGCGGTTACCTGAATACAAACAATCTTCCACTCCTGCCTGCATTGCTTCTTCTTCATCTTTCAACCGGTACAGGTCAATATGATAAATTACTTCACCATTCTCACTTTGGTATTGATTGATGATTGAGAAAGTGGGGCTGCCGATGGTATCATTTACTCCCAGCACTTCACACACAGCATGTACAAAAGTTGTTTTGCCAGCACCCATACCGCCATGCAGTGCCACCACTTTATTTTCAGCAGTAAGCGCCAGAAATTTTTTAGCGGCTTCGCCAATTTTATCCAGTGTAAAATTTACCTCCATGTTGCAAAGATATTTTCCTGCATTAGTAATTCGCTAACAAATGTCCACAATAATTTCGCAGTATGGAAAAAGTAGAATGGAAAGTAGAAGGAATGGACTGTACCAATTGTGCACTCACCATCAATAAGTACCTTACCAAAGAAGGACTGAAAGAGGTAAAAGTAAATTTTATTGGTGGCGATGTAAGCTTTGAAATGAATGGAAATATTACAAAAGAAACCATTGCAAAAGGAATAGAAGATTTAGGCTATAAAGTTGAAAACGACAAACAAGAAACAAAGAAAGGGAAACGGGAAACGTTCTTCAATAATCATCTTCAACGTTTTTTGTTTTGCCTTCCCTTTACCTTAGTACTGATGCTGCACATGCTTCCCTGGCATATTCATTTTTTAATGAATTCCTGGATACAATTGGCTATTTGCCTGCCGGTATATTTTGTGGGTATGAGTTATTTTGGAGTAAGTGCCATTAAAAGTTTACGCAGGGGCATCCCCAATATGAATGTACTGATTGCCCTGGGAGCCACGGCTGCCTTTGTTTACAGCCTGATCGGAACAATTGGTAACCTGGGCATGGACTATGTTTTTTATGAAACCACCGCCACCATCATCACACTTGTTTTTTTAGGTGAATGGGTAGAACATAAATCGGTAGCCACTACACAAAAGGAACTTAATAAACTGGCCCGCCAGCAAAAAGTAATGGCCAATATGATTGCCTTTGATGAGGAGCATAAAGAAAATATTTTTCCTGTTGAAAACACACAGTTAAGAGTAGGCGATTTGATCTTAATCAAAAGTGGTGAACAGGTACCAATGGATTGTAAAATATTGTGGGGTGATGTTTATGTAAATGAAGCACTACTAACTGGGGAAAGCGAACCGGTACACAAACAAAAAAAAGACAGTTTAACTGGTGGCAGCCTGGTAACTGGCGGCACAGTAAAAGCACAGGTAACAGCCATTGGAAAAGATACGGTGCTGAGCAATATTTTGAATTTGGTAAAACAGGCACAGTCAGAGAAACCACCCATGCAGCAATTGGCGGATAAAATTAGTGCCGTATTTGTACCTGTAGTAGCAGGCATTGCTGTTGTTACTTTTCTACTTAATCATTTTGCATTTAGTGTCGATATTACCAATTCATTAATGAGAAGTATTGCTGTATTGGTAATCAGTTGCCCTTGTGCAATGGGGCTTGCAACACCTGCTGCCATTGCTGTTGGATTAGGCAGGGCTGCCAAAAAAGGTATCCTGTTTCGTAATGCAAAAAGCCTGGAATTGTTTAAAAATATTACCACTGTAGTATTTGATAAAACCGGCACTTTAACAAAGGGACAATTGACCATCAGCAAAATTGAGAGTAGTATTCACGAAGAAGAATTTAAACGGATTGTTTTTTCCTTAGAAAAATATTCTAATCATCCCATTGCAAAAACAATTGTGAAAGAATGGAAAATAAACAACGCCATCAACTGGAAAAAGATTGAAGAAATAAAAGGATTGGGAGTTGAAGCGGAAGATGCAAACGGCGATAAATACCAACTGGGGTCGTACAAAATTGCCAGTACTCATACAAACGACAAGACACATACTGCTTATTTATTAAAGAATGAAATGTTGATTGGCTGGTTTGATATGGAGGATGAAATACGAAAAGAAACAGCTCAGGTAATTAACTATTTGCACAGCAAAAAAATTAAAACAGTTTTACTTAGCGGAGACAGTATTGCCAGGACAAAAAAAATCGCTGACCAGTTAGGCATTGATGAAGTGTACGCAGAAAAAAATCCTGATGAAAAACTAAAAATTATTGAACAGCTCAATGCAGCGTCGCCTGTTGCGATGGTGGGAGATGGTATTAATGATGCCCCGGCTTTGGCAAAAGCTACTATCGGTATTTCATTAAGTGATGCCACACAACTGGCCATGCAAACTGCACAAGTAGTGCTGATGAATAATGGGATTGAACATTTACCATTAGCGCTTGGTTTGGGCAAACATACTTTTACTACGATTAAAGAAAATTTATTCTGGGCTTTTATTTACAACATAGTGGCTATACCAGTTGCTGCTGTTGGTTTGCTGCATCCCGGTGTTGCCGCACTGGCAATGGGTTTCAGCGATGTGGTGCTGGCAATAAATTCCATCCGGTTGAATTATAAGAAAGTAGTTTAATTTCAGGCTGAAATATTTTCTCATTGACTGCACAACAAATTCTAAAACAATATTGGGGCTACGATAATTTCCGTCCGCTGCAGGAAGAAATTATTAATTCCATATTAGAAGGAAAAGATACCCTTGCTTTACTGCCAACAGGTGGAGGCAAATCTATTTGTTTCCAGGTGCCTGCTTTGGCAAAGGATGGTATTTGCCTGGTGATAAGCCCGTTGATTGCATTGATGAAAGACCAGGTGGAAAATTTAAAACGAAAGGGTATCCTGGCATTGTCTATTTACTCCGGCATGAGTTTTTTAGAAGTAAAAAAAACATTACAGAATGCTGCACATGGCAACTATAAATTTCTGTATGTATCACCGGAGCGGTTAGAAACAAATTTATTCCTTGAATATCTGCCTGCAATGAATATCAATCTCATTGCAATAGATGAAGCACACTGCATTTCACAATGGGGTTACGATTTCAGGCCACCTTATTTACGAATTTCAAATGTAAGGGAACACTTGCCAGGCGTGCCTGTGTTAGCATTGACAGCATCTGCAACCAAAGAAGTACAGGGTGATATTTGTAACAAATTATCCTTCCCGGCAAATCAGCAACGTTTCCAGCAATCATTTGAAAGAGCCAATCTTTCTTACAGTGTTTTTAATGTAGCATCTAAACAAAATAAGTTATTGGAGATATTGCAAAATGTAAAAGGCAGTGCCATCGTTTATTGCAAAAGCAGAAAGCACACCAAAGATATTGCCGATTTACTGAGGCTGAATAATATCAATGCAAACTTTTATCATGCAGGTTTGAGTAGTGAAGAAAGAAACAACAGGCAGGAAAATTGGATCAATAATACCACAAGAGTAATTGCATGCACCAATGCTTTTGGAATGGGCATAGACAAACCAGATGTAAGAGTGGTGGTGCATTATGATGTGCCAGATTGTTTGGAAAATTATTACCAGGAAGCAGGCAGGGCAGGCCGTGATGGAAAAAGAGCTTATGCAGTTTTATTGTATAATTCAAAAGAACTGGAAGCATTAGCATTACAAAGCAATATCCGGTATCCTGATAAAACGGTAATAAAGCAAGTATATACCAGCGTAATGAACCACCTGCAAATACCGGCTGGCAGCGGCGAAGGCATGAGTTATGATTTTGATATCAGCTTATTCACCAGTGCTTTTAAAATAGATATTCTTACCGCCACTTATGCCATCAAAACATTAGAGCAGGAAGAAATACTTTTTTTTAATGACAGTTTTTTTAGACCATCTACACTGGTGTTTACCTGCGATAAGGATCAGTTAAATGATTTTGAAACACAGCATCCTGCATTGGAACCACTGATCAAAGCTTTGCTGCGTTCTTATGAAGGGGTGTTTGATTTCCCAGCAAGTATTAGTGAAGTTCATTTGGCAAAGTTTACCCTGCAGCAAAAGGAAGAAGTTTACAAGCAACTTCTTTTGCTGAAAGAATTTGGCATAGTTGCCTACAATGCCCAGAAAGAAAATCCACAAATTACTTTATTGCAAAACAGGATGTATGCAGATAGTTTTGTAATAAACCTGGAAAATTATTTTAAGAGAAAACAACAATTTGAGCAAAGAATAAAAGTAATAACTGGATATACAGAAAATACCGTTGGCTGCAGAAGTCAGTTCATTGCAAACTATTTCAATGCAACAATAATAAAGGCATGTGGCATTTGCGATAGTTGTATTAATTCGCAAACGATTGTTGTGAGTAAACAGGAATTTGAAGATATAACAGCACATATTTTTGAATCTTCTTCTACAGTGAAAATCACTATGCAGGAACTGATTAGTAAAAGCCGCCACATTAAAAGAGAAAAATTATGGAAAGTATTCAACTTTCTTGCAGCAGAGAAAAAATTATTTGTAAATAAAGAAGGGGTGATTATACTAAACTGAAATGGATAAATGTATTACCAATCAATGTTTTAACGTTGATTTTTTTTGTAAGAGGGCTTAAAATAAAAAAGGGACCAAGATAGAAATCTAGTCCCGCTTTAAAATCCAATATCCTATGAAAAACCGAAACGAAGATAGGGAGCAAATTTTTACAATACAAGGATTTTGAAGACTATTTTTGAATATTTTTTTATTAAAAAATGCGTACTTATGACACAAAGACTATTTTTAATTATATGATTTTCAGCCTATTGAATCTTTTTTTTTGTCAAATGACCTTATGAAGTAATAAGAAACGATCATATTGCCATTCCAAAAATCAAATAAGCTTTAATATGTTTCTGGTAAAAAAGGGGAATGGTTATTTTGAAATGTGCAGAAAATATATGACAATTTTCTAAACTTTTTTGTAATTGGGGGATACCCAAATGAAATATTAACTACCTAAATATTTTTGCGGGATTATTTTTTAACAACTGGATTTCATTTTAGGTGGTTGGAACATTTCAATATATTTTTACGCCATAATTAATATGGGTAACAGGTATTGCAATTGTTGGTAACAATACAAAAAACTAAACACAATAAATGGTAGATGTAATTTTAGGCCTGCAATGGGGCGATGAAGGGAAAGGAAAAATAGTAGATTATTTTGCTCCGGGCTATGATGTTATCGCCCGCTTTCAAGGAGGGCCAAACGCTGGCCATACATTATATGTAAAAGGTCAAAAGGTAGTGCTGCACCAGATTCCAAGCGGCATCTTTCACCCAGGTAAAATTAATTTGATAGGCAATGGAGTTGTACTGGATGCAGTGACGCTGAAGAAGGAATGCGAAAAAGTTGCTGCTTTGGGATTTGACTATAAAAAAAATCTATACATCAGCGAACGTACCCATTTGATTTTACCAACCCACAGGGCACTGGATAAAGCAAGTGAAATTGCTAAAGGCAATGACAAAATTGGTTCTACATTAAAAGGCATTGGTCCGGCCTATATGGATAAAACTGGACGCAATGGACTGAGGGTAGGAGATCTTCAGGATAAGAGTTTTACTTCTCAATATATTAAGCTCAGGCTGAAACATCAGCGCATTCTTGACAGTTATAATTTCCAGGAAGACATCAGCAGTTGGGAAGATGAATTTTTCGAAGCAATAGAAGACCTGCGTAGTTTTAATATTGTAAATGGAGAATATTTTATCAATGATAAAATATCACAGGGAAAAAAAGTACTGGCAGAAGGGGCTCAGGGAAGTATGCTGGATGTGGACTTTGGTACTTTCCCATTTGTTACCAGTAGTAACACTATTTCAGCCGGCGTCTGTACAGGACTGGGCATTGCCCCACAAAAAATTAAAGATGTATTCGGTGTGTCAAAAGCATATTGTACCAGGGTGGGCAGTGGCCCTTTTCCTACAGAACTGCATGATGAAATGGGGGAATTGCTGCGTACTACCGGCAGTGAATTTGGTGCCACCACCGGAAGGCCAAGACGCTGTGGCTGGATAGACCTGGTGGCATTGCAGTTTGCCTGTATGGTAAATGGTGTCACCCAGATTATTATGACCAAAACAGATATACTGGATGCCATACCTGAATTAAAAGTTTGTAATGGATACAATGTGAATGGAGAAGAAAAAAGCTATGTGCCTTTTCAGATGAATAAGCTGCCGATAGAACCGGTGTATAAAAGTTTTGAAGGCTGGCAAACTGATATTTCCGCTATTGATAACTATGCAGCTTTACCCGAAAAAATGAAAGCTTATGTTGATTATATCAATCAATTTCTGAAGGTGCCGGTAAAATATATCAGCAATGGACCAGGTAGAAATCAGATAGTAGTTGCGGAATAAAATAAATGAAAAAAAAAGACCAAATTATTTGGCTAATTAAAAATCTCTAAGAAATTTTACACTATAATATTTTGATATGGCTGCAAAATCTATAAAAGGAAAAAAAGTAACACCCAACGCAGAGGACGAAGAAAAAAAATCCACTGCCAAGGTATCATCAAAAGCAAAAAAGACAGATGATGATGACGATGATGATGACCTGGAAGAAGAAACCAAGCCTGTAAAAAAAGGCAAGACTTCTGCTAAGAAAAGTAAGGGTGATGATGAAGAGGAAGAAGATACTGATGTGGAAGTGGAAGACGATTGGGAAAAAACAGAGGAAGACGATGAGTGGGATCCTGACTTTGCTGAATTTGATGTACCAAAATCGAAAGTCAAAAAACCGGCAGGTAAAAAATCAGCTAAAGACGATGACGATGATTTTAAACTAGATGATGATTTTAAAGACCTTGGTTTTGATGATCTTGATGGTAGTGGTGGTTTTGATGATGACGATGATTTTTAAAAAATCTTTTCTGCGGTAATGCTGTTAGAAAAGAAATACACCAACGTGAAAGAAACTACTACATTCCCGATAGAAAATTTTGAAGAATTTAAAATGAAAATGTTGAACTGGGCAAGCCAGTTCAACATTTTTTGTTTATTGGATAACCATCAATATAATTTTGAAACACCAGCCTTTGAATGCCTGCTGGCAGCAGGCTGCAAACATAATTTGGAAGCCAGTGCAGGCAATGCTTTTGATCAGTTAAAAGCTTTTTCAAATCAGCATAAAGATTGGTTGTTTGGTCACCTGGGGTACGATCTGAAAAATGAAACAGAAAAGCTGCAATCCAACAATGTAGACGGGGTTAATTTTCCTGATACCCATTTTTTTGTACCAGAATTTGTATTGCAGTTAAATGCCACACAGCTCACTATTTTTTCAGCATCTGATAGCCGAGAAATTATCCTTGCTATTTCATCGTGCCCATCGTCTGTTTCATCCAAACCTGATTCTAATATTAGCATAAAGAGCAGGATAAAATACCAGGAGTATATTGATACGGTAAAAAAATTACAGGCTCATATATTAAGAGGTGATTGTTATGAAATAAATTTTTGCCAGGAATTTTTTGCTGATAATGCAGTGATACAACCGGTAGCAGTATATAATAAATTAACAGCAGTTTCGCCAATGCCGTTTGCAGCACTGTATAAACTGAATGATCAATACTGCATTTGTGCAAGCCCCGAAAGGTATTTAAAAAGATGGGGCAGTAAGGTAATTTCCCAGCCAATAAAGGGTACGGCTAAACGAAATTTGCTGGACAGGTTACAGGATGCAAGCAACAGGGAACAACTTTCTGTAAGTGAAAAAGAAAAAACTGAAAATGTGATGGTGGTGGACCTGGTAAGAAATGATTTGAGCAAAATTTGTAAGCTGGGAACAGTAAAAGTGGAGGAGCTTTTTGGTATTTATACTTTTCCGCAGGTGCACCAGATGATTAGTACTGTAAGTGGCGAACTGGAAGCTGATATACATTGGACAGATATTGTAAAAGCTACTTTTCCGATGGGGTCTATGACCGGAACCCCTAAAAAAAGGGTGATGGAATTAATTGAGCAATATGAACAAACCAAACGGGGATTATTTTCAGGAGCCATTGGCTATGTGATGCCCAATGGTGATTTCGATTTCAATGTTGTTATTAGGAGTATCTTATATAATTCAGCAACCAGCTATTTATCATTTCAGGCAGGCAGTGCCATTACCTTTTACTGTGATGCCGCCAGCGAATATGAAGAATGCCTGCTAAAGGCACAAGCGATAAAAAATGTATTGGAGTAAAGAAAATAACTGATTGCTAAATAAAAAAGCAGGTAATGAAGGAAAACTTCAAAACCTGCTTAGATAAGAAACTTGTGGTTATAAATCAGGCGGTAAAAATTTACGAGGGGATTTTTACCTTCGGATATTAACAGCATTAATAAGAACCCCTATGGTTCTAATTATTTTGTCAGTAAAGTCTTGCTACAACTTTACATACTCATCCTGAAACTAAAATAAATTTGGTTTTTCCTACTACATTGTAACTTAAAGCGGGTATGTAAAAGAACTAAGAAATAGTTGTTTTAAAAATAGTTGCAGGAATAAATTTATAGTAGATGATATACTACATTGGTGTAGTTGTTTGTACTACAATTCTGAATAAAGAGAATGAAATTGCAATTAATTTTTTTCAACGAAGATTATTTTCAATTGCGTAAAGAGTAAGGTTGGCATTGGTTTTCATGTTCATCTTAACCATAATCCTGGCACGGTAAGTACTTACAGTAGTAACACTCAATGAAAGCGATTCGGCTATTTCTGAAACTGCCATCCCGGAAGCAATCATTTTAAAAACATTTAATTCCCTGTCACTTAGATTTTCGTGTATTTTTTTATCGGCATCCTGATTAAAATTTTCTGCTATTTTTTCCGCAATAGAAAGGGTGATGTATTTTTTTCCGAGCAAAACTCTTTTTACAGCATTTACCAATTCTTCAGGAGCGGTATCTTTACTAAGATACCCTGCAGCACCGGCTTTAAGTACACGGATGGCATATTGTTCTTCGGGGTGGATACTTAGTATGAGTACCGGTAAAGCAGGTGAAATTTGTTTGATTTCCTGCAGGGCTTCCAGTCCGCTTTTACCAGGCATGGCAAGGTCGGAGATGACGATATCCCATTTACCCTTGATTACTTTTGTAATCAATTCATTTGCATCGGCCACTTCTTCTATCTGGGCATCGGTAAATTCTTCAGCAAGTATTTGCCGGATGCCTTTTCTTACAATAGTGTGGTCATCTGCAATTAATATTCTGATCATATTATTTGTAACTGGTTTAGTAGTTGCCATTAATTTTAAAAAGGTACTATGATAGATACGGTTGTACCCTTGCCAGGCTCACTTTTTATTTCATATTTACCCCCCATTTCCATTGTACGTTCCTTCATACCAAACAAGCCCAGCGTCTTTTTACTTTCGATATTCTTTATAGTAAAACCTTTCCCGTCATCTGTAATGGTTAGTGTCAGGTTGTTGTTATCAAATTTCAATGAAGCAATAATTTTTTTTGCATCTGCATGTCTTGCTACATTCGTCAGCGATTCCTGGAAGATCCTGAATAACCCGGTTTTTAATTTTGCTGGTATTTCTTTATTGCCGGTTAAATTGGTAAAATCGGTAACTATTCCCGATCTTTTTTCAAACTCGTTGCTTTGCCACTCCAGCGCCGCCAGCAAACCTAAATCATCCAGCATGCTTGGCCTTAGATCCATAGAAATTTTTCTAACAGATTTTATGGTTTCTTCTATTAATTCCAGTGTGGCGGTAAACTTATCCTGTATCTCGGTTTCCTTGCTGGTTATTTTTTTATTGAGCCATGAGATATACATTTTCAACCCGGTAAGCTGCTGGCCAAGTTCATCATGTATTTCTCTTGCAATATTCGTTCTTTCCTGTTCCCTTATATCCTGCAGGTGATTTACCAACTGCCGTATATGCTGATACGATTTTTGTAATTTTTCTTCCGCTTTTATCAGTTCTGTAATGTCCTGCCCGGTTCCTTTTAAACCGATTGTATTTCCATTTTTGTTT
>JANLQY010000172.1:0-2778 GCA_031368105.1 Chitinophagaceae bacterium | reverse complement strand
GGTTTTTCTTATCATACTATGGCTCATTTCCTATTAACTATGGCTCATTTCCTATTAACTATAACTCATTTCCTATCAACTATAGCTCATTTCTTATTGTATAATGTGTTTTTCAAGATACATACAACGGGCTGATGTTTTAAAAAATAAATTTATGGTTATCTTTATCGCATGTCAATCACAGGCAATACACTGTCTTTATAAAAGATGTTGACTGGCTAATACATTATAATATTTCCAAACAAATACCAGATGCAAAAAAGGGTTTTTAAATTAATTATATTGGTGCTGCTGCTTACCAATGCACAGTTTATTTTACAGGCACAACAGGTGGAAGCCATACTGAACAAAGCGGAAACAAAATATATGCAGGAAAAAATATACCTGCATACCGACAAAGGAACTTACAACAGTGGCGAAACGGTTTGGTTCAAAGCATACCTTACTGCAGATAATTTAGCAACTGCCATCAGCAAAACAGTGTATGCAGAACTGATCAATGATAAAGGCATTGTGCTGCAAAGAAAAATGATGCCGGTGATATTATCGGGTGCCGGTGCAGATTTTGTATTGCCCGATTCAATGTCTGATACCCGTTTATTCATCCGGGCTTTCACAGCGTGGATGCTGAATTTTGATTCCACCCTGCTTTGTGTAAAGCCCATCTATATCATTCCCAAAAAAGGATTGCCCAAAAAAGCAGCCACCGCCGCTGCTTTCTCTGTCAATTTTTTTCCTGAAGGCGGCGACCTTGTTGCAAGCGTGGAATCGTATGTAGCATTTAAAGCAACCGACCAGGAAGGAACACCCGTTGCAATAAAAGGAACCATTGTAAACAGTCAAAATAAAACGGTGTGTCCATTTGCTTCTGTACATGATGGCATGGGTTTTTTTACCCTGCTGCCGCAGGCCGGAGAAACCTATAAAGCTGTATGGAAAGATAAGAATGGCCTGCCGCATGAAACCATTTTACCGGCGGCAAAAAAACAAGGGGTAGTACTCAGCGTTAGCTTTCCAGATAACAGGCTGCATTACAACTTAACCAGGCCAGACAGCGTAAGCGCTGATTTTACCATGTACACCGTAGTGGCACAAACACAGCAGCGAATGATGTACAATGCCCAAATCAACCTCACAAAAAAGTTAAGTGTAACAGCACCGCTGCCTACCGACAGCATGCCGGATGGTGTATTGCAGATTACTGTTTTTAATGCAGCGATGGTGCCTGTGGCAGAGCGGCTGGTATTTATCAACAACAACACTTACTCCTTTATAACTGACCTGCACCTTGTTGAAAAAAATATTACCAAACGGGGCCTCAATGTAATTCAGTTAGACGTTGGCGGCAGCCTGCTTACCAATCTTTCGGTGGCGGTTACCGATGCAGAGATTAACCCCGTTGGAAAAAATGAAGAAAATATTTATTCGCAATTTTTGCTGAGCAGCGATTTAAAAGGATATGTATATAATCCTGCCTACTATTTTTCAGGCGATGAAGATTCTGTCAAACAACATCTTGACCTGGTAATGATGACACATGGATGGAGAAGGTTTAAATGGGAGAACCTGCTGGCCAATCAATGGCCTGTTTTAAATAATCTACCGGAAAAATATCTTTCTATACAGGGTAAAGTGCTGGGGCTTTCCAGGACTTTGCTGTACAACAAAGAACTGACCGCTATTGTAAAAACAAAGAATGGCCCGCCAAGTTTTTTAAACATCCCCATCAACGCACAGGGAGATTTTACACAGGGAGCGCTGTACTTTTTTGATACTGCAAAAGTATATTACCAGTTGAGCAATGATAAAGACAGGAGCCTGACCGGCACCGCTTCTTTCAGTTTTAAAAACAGTTTTGCCAGGACCCCTGCTTTAACCGGCAATATGCTGGGCAATTTATATTTACCCGACAGGTCGGACAGTATGGTGCTGGCAAAAAGCAGCAGTATAGCGGCTTTGCGGCGGGCACAGCAGGCAAGTATGAAAGTAGAAACACTGCAGGAAGTAAAAGTGGTTACCAAAACAAAATCACTAAAACAGAAACTGGATGAGCAATACACTTCCGGATTTTTTAGTGGCGGCGATGGATACACTTTTACCATGGAAGATGATCCGCAATCTAAATCATCGCCGGGCATACTGGCCTATTTGCAGAGTAAAGTTGCCGGGCTTCAAATAACCACCAATGGCGAAGGCAGTGCTACCTGGCGGGGAAGCGCCACCAGTTTTTTTCTCAATGAAACTCCTGCAGATATCAATGCGCTGCAATCGATCAGCATGGCCGATGTGGCTTTGATAAAAGTTTTTCGTCCGCCATTTTTTGGATCTTCCGGTGGCAGTGGCGGTGCCATTGCTGTTTATACAAAAAAAGGCAGCAGTAATAATTCATCTTTCCAGGGTTTACCTTACACAAACATTTACGGCTATTCTGCCATCAGGGAATTTTATATGCCCGATTATAAAAATAATCCTGACCCCTACACAAAAGATTACCGCATCACTTTGTATTGGAACCCCCAGGTTTACATTGATAAAAATTTCCGCAGGATCACCCTTCCATTTTTCAACAGCGATAACTGTAAAAAAATACGGGTAATTGTAGAAGGCTTAAATGAAAATGGATTGTTTACAAGAGAAGAAAATATTTTTCCTGCTACTTGCTGCCCATACCTTTTCATTGGCTTTGGGGTCAGTTAGTTGATGCCGGGTTGCTTTGCGCAGTTCTGGTCTTGCTCCGGAGGGGGCATCCACGCTACCGCGAGCACATCCTGCTGGACG
>JANLQY010000154.1:0-23621 GCA_031368105.1 Chitinophagaceae bacterium | reverse complement strand
AGCAGGCTTTTTTTAGGACCTTTTTGAAATCGTTTTTTAGGGGGTCAATTTGAAATGGCGAGAGGGGGTCAGTTTAGCTGGGATTTACATATAAATGAAATTATAATCAATAAATGAATTTTTATCGTAAACTCCGTCAGAATCAAAATAAGGCTCTATAGTTATTTCAAATATCAGAGCCATTAAAAGTGAAGAAATTAAAATCAATATAATTGAAAGTAGCCTTGCCGTACTTAATTTTCCTCCCTTCACTACTTTTCTATCCTTTAACAATGGGCTACAATAAGTAATTATTCCACCTATAACAAATGTAAAAGCAATATTGAAAAACCATATCCAAGTGTAGCCTATCAACCTTTTTTCACTTTGGTAATGGGCAATAAAAAATGCAACCGGAATACTTACATAGAAAAGAATAGATAATAAGAGATCCATGAGTATAATTTTATACCATAGTCCCGGCTGGCAGGTTTACAATAAAATAGCGTGGGACATTTAGCAAATGGCAAAAAGGCACTGGTATGCCCACACTCCAAAAACTAAAGCCCACGCCATGCGTGAGCGTTTAGCAATGATCTTTTGGAGTGCTTAAAAAATTACCAGTTTCTTTTACCCAAAATCAGCTAACGCTAATATGTTTAACCTAATAAAAATAGTGAAAAATGCTAAAACCCATTGTATATTGTAGCACTAAGAAATTTATATATGACTTTAAACGATTTAATTAAAAGAGCAGTTCTTATAAGATTTGGATATAGCTATCATTACCCAGATGAATCTACTGTTTATCTTGTTTTCAATTATGAAGATTATGGATGGGGAAGAGTTGCAAATCAGGAAATAAGTAAAAGGCAAAGTGAGGCAGATTTGACGGTAAAGTTTGTGGAGAAGGATGATAAAATTTTAGTTTCTTTCTATGAAGTCAATTATACAGAACCGTTTGTTGAAACCCTTTTGAGTTATAATAAAAAGGAATTTGAATACTTTATTGGAGATAATGAACTAAATAAAAGGCTTCCTCTTGTTTTTGAGTATTTAAAACCGGACGGCAGTTTCACTTTCAATATTAGCGACCAGCCTATGATCTTATCAGGTTATGAGATTTCACTAAAATAGCTCTACATCAAACGAGCCATCAGGATTAAAAGTAATTTTCCCCCTAACCTGCTCCTCTGGCTGTGGCAAAATAATTGACTGATTTAAAACCATACCGTTATAAGTTGAGCCGACTTTATTTACCTCTGGTTTTCCTTCCCCCTCTTTTTTGATTTCCTTTTGCATACCCGAATGTACGATTTTTCCGAAATACGCCGATTTTGTGTCCAGTAAAGTATATCGATGCCATTCGCCACTTTAATTTCGCCACTCATCAATTCCTGAGTTTTTTTTTAATTTCCCAATTTAGTCCAAAATACAATACCAGTATGGGTTTAGGATCTCTGTTCATTAGTTTTCACAACCAGCTACTAAAAAATAAATGGTATTATGTGTTGCATAGTACCAAATTATACCTTAGCTTTGTGTCAGAAAGCGATGAGAATAGAGAAAAAACTAAAAGTAAAACCGGTTTTCCATAAAGCAAAATCTCACAAACCAATCGCCAACTAAAAAAGTATAGCCATGAATTTTAAAACATTGAAGCCATGAATATAGAAAACACAGCCAGCCAGATGCGTAAAGGAGTGTTGGAATTTTGTATCCTTTCGGTGATCAAGCAGGGGGAAGCTTATCCATCCGACATTATTGATAAGATGAAGGCAGCCAACCTCAACATTTTTGAAGGAACCCTTTACCCACTGCTAACCCGTTTAAAAAACGCAGAGTTCCTCACCTATCGTTGGATAGAAAGTAACAGCGGCCCTCCCCGTAAATATTTTTCCCTTACAGAAAAAGGGGCAGCTTTTTACAAAGAACTGGAAGCCACCTGGAATGAACTGGCCAATGCAGTACAGGCGCTTTCCGAAGCAGAGCAACAACATTCTAGTAACAACCCTGAAACCATTCAGGACAACAACTTCAACAACCCACAATAAAGAAAGTATAGCCATGATTTTTGTTGTAGGTACACAACCAACTAACGAAACACTCTAACACATTTAGCCATGAAACAAGTAATAAATATCAACTTCCACGGACAAGTAGTTCCGATAGAAGTATCTGCTTTTGACTTACTTAAAAATTATACAGACTCCCTCTCCCGGTTTTTTGCTAATGAAGAAGGCAAAGAAGAAATCATCAACGATATAGAAAGCCGCATTGGCGAACTATTCCAGGAAAGACTGAAAAAAGGCGCTACCTGCATTACTGATGATGACGTAAACGCCATTATCAAAAGCATGGGCAGGCCCGAAGAGTTTGACGGGGAAGAAGAAAAAGTAGCTGCTACTTTAGGAGAAAGAACGGAAGAAAAAAATAACGCTTCTTCTGGAGGTCAAAACCAAAATGCAGGAACGCACAAGCGATTGTACAGGGATGAAAACCACAAAGTATTGGGTGGTGTGTGCAGCGGACTTGCCAATTATTTTGGTACCGATCCCATCATCATCCGAATCATTTTTGTGTTGCTTGCTTTTGCAGGTGCCGGCATATTAGCCTACATTATTTTGTGGATAGCGGTGCCCAGCACAGCTTCCACAGAAATTGGCGGCACCCGTAAAAAATTATACCGGGATCCCGAAGATAAAATCATAGCCGGTGTGTGCAGTGGTATCGGCAATTATTTTGGTGTAAGTGCATGGATTCCCAGGATATTTTTCCTGTTGCCGTTTCTTTCTTTTGTATTCAACAGTGGCCGTTGGGGGGGAATGGATTTTCCTGATTTTTTCAGGTTCAGTTTCAGCCCGGGTTCTTTGATTATTTATATTATCCTATGGCTCGTATTTCCTGAAGCTACCACCACCGCAGAAAAATTGGAAATGAAAGGTGAAAAAGTAGATATGAACTCCATCAAAAATTCTGTGATGGAGGAAATGAAAGGGGTGCAGCAAAGGGCAGAAAAATTTACCAAAGAGGCATCTGCCTTAGCTGGTGAAAAAGGGAAAGTGATGGGATCTGAAATTAAAGCTGCAGCAAAACGTGGCGGAACATCATTGGGTGATGTGATCATATTTATTGTAAAAGCATTTGCTTACTTTATTATTGGGTGTGTAAGCATTGCAATGGTGGTTGCTTTATTTGCACTGGCAATAGCTGCCATCAGTGTATTTCCTTTTAAAGATTTTGTATTAACCGATGGCTGGCAAAATGTGATGGCCTGGGGAACATTGTTATTCTTTATAGCAGTACCGGTTATTGGTGTCATTACCTGGATTATACGCCGCCTGGCAAAAATGAGAAGCAACAGCAAAATACTCAGAGCTTCTTTTATCAGCCTTTGGATATTGGGATGGGTATGTGCTATTTCTTTGCTTGCTTCCATCAGTAAAGACTTTAGGGCGAGCAGTAATATTATTGAGCAGGAAATAGTATTGTCTAATCCGCAGATAAATAAACTGGAGGTTACCACAAACTCTCCCAATAAAAGATTGTACCGCAATAATTTCTTTCGCCTTGAGCCATTTGAAAGCCTGGAAGATGATACCGCTTTTGTAAAGAACATCACGGTTAAAATAGTAAAGTCATCTAGTGATAGCTTTAGGGTAACAATGGCTAAGATGGCCTGCGGCTACAAAAAATACCTGGCCGATACCCTTGCCAATAAAATAGTATTTAATGTTCAGCAAAAAGATTCATTGCTTGTGTTGGATAAGGGCATTGCCTTCAATACAGTTGATAAATTCAGGAACCAGAGAGTAATCATCACAGTTTTTGTTCCGGTTGGAAAGCAAATAAGAATCAACAAAAATGTAGGATGGGGACACCAGATACATTTCGGCGGGCCTTGGAATGATGATGATTTTAATATAGACATTGATGATGAAGAAAATGGCTGGGATCAAAATGTAGATTATATCATGAGAGCCGATGGATTGTATACTTTAGCCGGCAACCCTGCCGATGAATGGAAACATCCGAACCACAAAAAAATAAACGTAGATGAGAATGGGGTTGAAATAATTGATGGTGGCAAAAAAATAAAAGTGGATGAAAACGGCGTTAAGATGGAAAACAACAGCGACAGCTACCGGTACAACAGCAACCAGCCGGCAGAAAAAGCAGACTCATTGAAACAAATACTAGATAAAGAAAAACAACGCATCAAAGACTCTTTGCAAAAAGCAAAAGAAACCATCGACAAACAATTAAATAAAATAGAAGAAAAAAAAGTAGCGCAGGAAAGCAGTGCAGGGTCGGGCACACTGAGCAGTTACCAGATGCCCCTGTTCATCCATATTGCAAACCTTGATTAAAATAGTTTCAATAGTTGAGTTGAAGTGAAACAAAAAAGTCCCCGTCATTATTGGCGAGGACTTGCTTTTTACAGCCAATAATTTTATTCTCTTCCAGCACAATTGCTAATCTCATTTTTACTTTACATTTGCCCATTATCAATTTATCAATTGTCAATTCATGAAGAATACCCCTTTTACCCAAAAGCACATTGCACTGGGTGCTAAGATGGCTGAGTTTGCCGGATACAATATGCCCATCAGTTATACCGGCATTAATGATGAACATGCGGCAGTACGCAGCAATGCCGGTGTGTTTGATGTAAGCCACATGGGAGAATTTATTTTAAAAGGAGAAAATGCCCTCGACCTGATACAGAGAGTAACCACCAATGATGCCTCCAAACTTTCTAATGGCAAAGCACAATACAGTTGCCTGCCCAATAATGATGGGGGTATTGTAGATGATTTATTGGTGTACTGTTTGGAAGAAAATAAAACGTACATGCTGGTGGTAAATGCCGGCAATATTGATAAAGACTGGAACTGGATAAGCCAGCACAATGACAATAAAGTGGAGATGCACAACGTCAGCGACAAAACCTGTTTGCTGGCAATACAGGGTCCCAATGCCACGAAAATTTTACAACCACTCACAGAACTTGATATCCTTAATTTAAAATATTACACTTTTGTAAAAGGCAAATTTGCAGGCGTTGAAAATGTTTTAATAAGCGCCACAGGTTACACCGGTGCTGGTGGTGTAGAAATTTATTTTGAAGACAGTAATGATAATGCCGGCAAAATTTGGGATGCTATTTTTGAAGCAGGTAAAGCAGCAGGGATCAAACCAATCGGCCTTGGGGCAAGAGATACATTGAGATTAGAAATGGGCTTTTGTTTGTATGGCAATGATATTGATGATACTACTTCGCCATTGGAAGCAGGCCTGGCCTGGATTACCAAATTCACTAAAGACTTTACCAACCGGGCTTATTTTGAAAAACAAAAAACAAATGGCGTTACAAAAAAACTAGTAGGTTTTGAAATGAAGGAAAAAGGAATTGCCCGGCATGACTACGTTATAAAAGATTTTGAAGGCAATGTTATTGGCAAAGTTACTTCCGGTACACAGTCGCCTTCGTTGGGCAAGGCGGTAGGCATGGGCTATGTAGATACAAAGTTTGCAGCGATGGACGGTGAAATATTTATCAGCATCCGCAATACTTTACTAAAAGCGAAGGTGGTGAAAATACCATTTGCTTAATGGATAATTTAATGGAATAATTATTCCATTATCAATTCAATACATGACAACGATTCATTTAACCACATTAATAGCTGCTCCCATTGAACGGGTTTTTGATTTAAGCCGCAGTGTGAACCTGCACAAAATTTCCACAGCCCACACACATGAACGGGCAATTGATGGTGTGATGAACGGCCTGATGAATGAAGGTGAGACAGTAACCTGGCAGGCAAAACATTTATACAAAGAAAGAAAATTTACTTCCCGGATAACAGAAATGACCAGGCCGGATTTTTTTACAGATGAAATGGTAAAGGGAGATTTTAAAAGTTTCAAACACGGCCATCATTTTAAGGCAATTGATAACGGAACTATTATGATTGACCTGGTGGAGTTTGAAAGCCCTTACGGGTTAATTGGTAAATTGGTGAATCAATTTTACCTGAAAAATTACTTTGAAAATTTACTGCTGATAAGAAATAATGTGATAAAGAAATATGCTGAAACCAACAAGTGGAAAGCGATATTGATAAACTAACAACTGCCAATGAATAATACAAAACCATCTTTATATACTTCTCTCTCTCCCGCCCTGCTTCACCTCTATGATGTAAGCAGCAGCATTGTTGTAATCATAGATGTGCTGAGGGCTACTTCTACCATTGCTACTGCATTGCACAATGGCGCCAAACAAATTATTCCTGTGGATAGTGTGGCAGAATGCATTCGTTTGGGAAAACAAATTGATGGCATTACTGCCGGAGAAAGAGATGGCAAAGTAGCGGAAGGATTGGAATATGGGAACTCTCCTTTTGAATACCCGGCTTCATTTATTAAGGACAAAACATTGGTGCTTACCACCACCAATGGTACCAAAC
Organism: Chitinophagaceae bacterium; assembly: GCA_031368105.1. GTDB lineage: Bacteria > Bacteroidota > Bacteroidia > Chitinophagales > Chitinophagaceae > Ferruginibacter. The sequence continues at coordinate 17,166 of JANLQY010000154.1, read as the reverse complement.
TATTGCACATGGCTTTGAATAAATGTGCCAAAGGAATTATCACCGGCTCTTTCCCAAATATTTCTGCTGTGTGTGATTATTTGATTGCACAAAATCAGCCGGTCATCCTTGGCTGTGCTGCATGGAAAGACCGGGTTAATATTGAAGACACTTTATTTGCAGGTGCTGTTATCAGCAGGATAAAAAACCATTTTGAAATTAACTGCGATGCCTCCGCAATGGCCGAAACGATGTATGCAGATGCAAAAGAAGATTTGTATGAATTTATGAAAAGTAAAAATGCTTCTCATTATCACCGCCTCACAAATTATGGTTTGGAAAAAGATATCCGTTATTGTTTGACAGCCGATGTAGCGAATGTACTGTGTGTGTTTGAGGATGGGAAACTGATTGCTGCCAACAGGTAAAAGAAATTGGTAAAGGAAGCCAGCTTTTTTTTAAAACTTCACTCCCTTCATCAATCACCGCCACTTTTATTTCTTCATAAAACTTTGCATTTTCCATTCAACCCTCACTTATTTTCCTTTACTTTTGCAAATTGCCTTTTTCTCAACCCCCATACCGTTAAGAAAAAGGGTATCATCAATCGTACATCGAAAAATCATACATCACTTTGGCTCTATCGCATTTAATCAAATACGTTTACAATACCGGATCCGATGAGGTTATCCGCAGGGGAAAAAAAATTCATGCCTCCGGTTATGTAGAGCTGGCAGAACATGACGACCTGATGAACTCCGCCATCTTCAGGGTGAGAGATGATACTTACAGCACTTATTACCGGGTGGGCATTCAGCAATACAACGATCCAAAAACCTTGTCCATGCGTTGCAGTTGTCCTTACAACCTTGGCGACATCTGCCGGCATGAAGCAGCCGCACTGTTTCAGTTGCAGGAACTGATTGATAAAAATATGCTGGGCAGCAGCAACCTGCGCTATAACCAGATGCACACCATTGCCAAGATGAAGCACATCGACATCAAAGTAATCCGTGTACTCTCTTCTCCTGAAATGTACGATGCTGCTGAAGAATTAGTAACGGCAGGAAAAGTAAACATCATCGTAGCAGCCAACGAACGGGTGGAGGCTTCTGTAGAAGAAGATGGAAATCCCTATGCAGTAGTGGTGCAAAAAAATGATGAACGCAACTTTGATACTTCCTGCTGCTGTGGCGAAGAAGGGCATCCGCTTTGTATTCACAAAGTAGCCGTATTGCAAAAATTGTTTCACAGTTATGGTCCTTATTATTTCGACAGCATCCGCAACTGGGATAAAGAAAAAAATAAATTATTACAGATTTACGGCTACAGTTTAGAAGATGACATTGCCGGCAAATTTGAATTTATTTATAAAGACGGAAAGCCTTTTTTAAAACTGCTTGATCCTAACATTAAACGGGTAGCCGCTGTAGCACCCGTTTCCAGGCCTTCTTATATGCAGGATCTGCCTGCCGCAAAAACAGATACAGCTGTAGAAGAGCAGGAACTGGTGCCAACAAAAAGACTGGGACTGGTATTTAATTTTAACGCTGATGCTTACCCCTATTTTGTGGCAGATGCCATTCAGGGAGATTATGATAATGGCAGCAAAAAATTTCTGGGTAAGACAGAAAAATTAGACCTCACAAAATATGTCAATACGGAGCCATTTAGTGAAGATGATAAAATGCTGCTGCAGCAGATCAGGAAATTACAGGCACAAGAAATAAATAAATACCTCAACCGCAATTCGCCTTTCAGTGGTATTTGGGAAAATATTATTCACACAGAAGGCGATGAGTTGCCGGAAGAAACCAAATCATTGATTACCGAATACCTGCAGCCAAAGCTGAAAAAGATTTTTGAAGAACAGGCTGGTAATCCTTTTATATTTTACCTGCCCGAAAAAAAATCATTTCGTACAGACAACCTGGTGGAAGTAAGCCTGGGTGAAAATTTTATCAGCCCACAATTTAAGATTACTGCACAAAACAATCACTTTGAATTGCAGTGCCGTTTTAAGATCAATGGAGCAGAGCAGCCGGTAACGGATAATGAATGCAACAACAGCATCCTGTTTTTATACAACCATGTTTTTTACCTGTGGCAAAAACCGGAAGATGCTTTGCAGGCAGAAAAATTTATTAAAAACGGCAATGTAAAACTCAGCAAAGAAAACTGGTCGGCACAGATGCAGAAAACCATCCTGCCCCTTACAAAGGAATACCAGGTAGAGTTTGATAAAAGCCTGGTAAAAGAAATAAAGAGTGGTGAGCCGGAAGCAAAAGTAATGTTGCAGGAAAAAGGAGACTACCTTGTTTTTCAACCTGTGTTTTCTTACAAAGGATTTGAAACAAAACCAAATGATAAAGAAACCATCACACTGCCGGATGGCGATAAAATATTAATTGTTCACCGCAATAAAGAAGCGGAGCAAAAATTTATTTCTTCACTGGAAGCACTGCACTCACATTTTATAAAACCACAGGAAGGCAACAGCCTTATACTGAAAGGTGCCGACGTGTTACGCAATAACTGGTTCTTTTTATTTGTGGATGCCATGAAGGAAGCCAAAGTGCCGGTTTATGGTTTTGAGGCATTACGCAATTTTCGTTTCAACACGGCGAGGCCATCCACCCACATCCATGTTAGCAGCGGACTGGATTGGTTTGATGCCAAAGTGGAAATTGATTTTGAAGGTCAACGGGTAGGTATAGCCGATATTAAAAAAGCATTAACTGCCAAGCAATCTTTTGTGCAGTTAGGCGACGGCACACTCGGTATTTTACCAGATGAATGGCTGAAAAGATATTCCTTGCTGTTTAAAGTAGGCGATGGCAAAAGTGATAAACTACGCTTATCAAAATATCACATGAGTGTGATAGATGAGCTGTACGAAAACAGGGATGCCACAGAAATGAGTTTTAACCTGGATGAAAAATATGAACGGCTGAGGGAGTTTAAAAATATACCAGAAATAGAAGCCCCACTTGGGTTACAGCCTATTTTAAGGCCTTACCAAACCGCAGGCTACCAGTGGCTGAGTTACCTGAATGATGTGGGCTGGGGCGGCATCCTGGCAGATGATATGGGTTTGGGTAAAACGGTACAGGCCCTGGCCATGCTGGAATATTACAAATCAAAAGAAGGGGGGATTAAAGCAATTGTTGTTTGCCCAACTACATTGATTTACAACTGGGAAAATGAATTAAAAAAATTCACGCCTTCGCTTACCTGGCGTATCCATCATGGCAGCATGCGTACCAGGGATGTGGCCGAATTGCAAAGTGCCAATGTTATCATTACCACTTACGGCACTTTACGCAGCGACATACAGGTGCTGCTGAAAATAAATTACGATTATGTGGTGCTGGATGAAAGCCAGGCGATAAAAAACCCGGCATCAAAAGTTACCAAAGCGGCCTGCCTGCTGAATGCAAAAAATCGTGTGTGCATGAGTGGTACGCCACTGCAGAATAACACGTTTGATATTTTTGCCCAAATGAATTTTCTGAACCCCGGCCTGCTGGGCAGCATGGAATTTTTCAGGAATGAATTTGCCACACCAATAGATAAATTTGGCGAACAGGAACAGAAAGACCACCTGCGGAAACTGCTGTTCCCATTTATATTGAGACGTACCAAAGAACAGGTGGCCAAAGACCTTCCCGAAAAAACAGAAACCATTTTGTTTTGTGAAATGGATCCGGAACAAAGAAAAATTTATGATGCTTACCGCAACAGTTACCGGGATAAAATCATGGGTACCATTGACCAACAGGGCATTGATAAATCTCAACTCACCATTTTGCAGGGCCTCATGAAACTAAGACAGATATGTGACAGCCCTGCTATTTTGAATGAAGAAGAAAAATATCCAAACCACAGCATTAAGCTGGATGAACTGACGAGGGAGATAACAGAAAATATTGGCGAACACAAGGCACTGATTTTTTCACAGTTCCTGGGTATGCTGGCGTTGATAAAAGCCAAGCTGGAAGAAGAAGGCATTGCATACGAATATTTTGATGGCAGCACCAACATCAACGACCGCCAAAAAGCGATTGATAATTTTCAAAATGGTGATAAGAGCAGGGTGTTCCTCATTTCATTAAAAGCCGGCGGTGTGGGGCTTAACCTTACTGCGGCAGATTATGTTTACATTGTAGATCCCTGGTGGAACCCGGCTGTAGAGCAGCAAGCGATTGACCGTACACACCGTATTGGCCAGACAAAAAATATCTTTGCCTACCGTATGATTTGTATTGATACCATCGAAGATAAAATTTTACAACTGCAGGAACGCAAGCGTAAACTTGCCAGTGAACTGATTAGTGATGATGCTAATTTTGTGAAGGCACTTAGTAAAGCAGATGTGGAATATTTGTTTAGTTAATTATTGAAAATTGAATTTCTAAATTAACCAGGTCTAAATAATTTTTAAAATGAAAAGTTTATTTGACAAACCCACTTGCGAAGAAATCATCAGCGGGCTCAATAAACTCAGTCCGCAATCCCAGCGCCAATGGGGTAAGATGGATGTGGCACAAATGCTGGCTCATTGCAAAGCGGCCTTTATGGTACCATTGAGCGAAAAAAAATTACCCCGTGCATTTGTGGGTTTATTATTGGGCTGGGTCATTAAAAAAAAATTGTACAACGACGAGCCATGGAAACAGAACCTGCCGACCTCTCCTCAATTTATAATAAAAAACCAACGCAATTTTGAAACAGAAAAGCAAGCGCTAACAGCACTTGTTACTGAATTTTATACAAAGGGACCTGACAAAGTTGGTAACCATCCCCATCCTTTTTTTGGCACTTATACCAAAGAGGAGTGGGGTAAAAGCATGTGCAAACACATAGACCATCACCTTACACAGTTTGGAGTGTAGGCTTTACTGGTGTACACACAAGACTGGTAAATGTGTATGGTAAAGCATCTCTTTTGAATGACTGCGGCTAAATAATTTTTGCAGCAGCGTGTGCTTTTTAGGAATCATAACAATCCAGTCCAGCCCGATTTCATCTGCATAGTTATTAAGTCCTTCCGTTACACTTTCAGATTCTATGCTGCTGTAAATTGGGGTAATTTCCTTAAACATTTCCTTTAAAGCATAGCTTTCATTTACTGTATCCGGGGTAAAATTCCGATCATTAAAATCAACATTTATGATATGCAGCTCTGCATTAAAATCGGTTACCATTTTTTTCAGTAAGTCTACAGGTGTATTTTTTTCTATCTGCTTGTAATCGCAGGCAAACCCTATTTTTCTTACCGGTGTAAAAGCAGCTTTTGGTGGCACAATCAGGATAGGATACTTTAGCAGGTGCATCAGTTTAACTGTATTGCTTCCTACAATCAATTTGGTCAAAGCATCTTTTCCGGAAAGGCCAATTACAACAAGGTCGGGGTTTTCTGTTTCGCAAAGCGCTACCATTCCTTCTGTAAACGGAGCCAATTCTGACATTATTTTAATAGTTATTTTGCTTCTGAGTTTATCCTGCAAACCATTTTTTACCAACTGTAGTTCATGATCTGCAGCCCGTTGTGTTTCGGCAATATCAAAAGCCTGGTAGGTAATTTCAGCAATCGCCACCGGCACTTCGTATGCATGATATAGCAATATTTCAGCATTATAAAAAATAGCCAGGTTGCCAGCAAATTCAGCTGCATTTTCTGAAGTAGTAGAAAAATCTACAGGAACGATTATTTTTTTCATGATTGTTTTTTTAATTGTTAATAATGCTAAACACAAAATATTTTCTTAGTGATGCCCGTCTGATATGCCAATGATGCTGTTCACAGAAAACCAGACAACCCCGGCTAAGAGAACAAATTGTGATCTTCAAACAAAATAGAAATTTATTTCCAAACGTAATAGCGTACCGCATTTTATTTATCAGAAAAAGAAAGATGGAGGGGTGTTTATTTAATTCATGGCAGGCAAAGCTTTTGCCGGCTCCTGTTTGCTTTGCATTTTAAATCGGGTAACCACGCCCAATAAAATATGTTACCGATACCATTTAATGGATTTTGATCAGTCTGTTCACCGCCTCTTCCATCGTTTGTACTTTTTTTACAAAACAAAAACGCAACACTTTATTGTCTGTTTCTTCTTTATAAAAAACAGCCGTTGGTATAGTGGCCACACCATATTCTTTGGTAAGCCGGATGGCAAAATCTTTTTCTGATTCATTACTTATACCTGCATAACTGTACAACTGAAAATAACTTCCATAAGAAGGCAATGCTTTAAATTTTGTATGCCCCATCAGTTGCTGAAAATAATCTCTCTTTTGCTGCACTTCTTTACCAAGGTTAAGATAATGTTCCTTTTGCTGAATAAACGCTGCCAGTGCATATTGTATGGGACTATTGCAGCTAAAGCAATTGAACTGATGTACTTTTCGGTATTCTTTCATCAGTGTTGGCGGGGCAATGCAGTAGCCCAGTTTCCAGCCGGTGCAGTGATAGGTTTTGCCAAAAGAAAAACAAACAAAACTTCTTTCCAGCAGGTCGGGATATCTTAATATACTTTCATGTTGTATGTTATCAAATATCAAATGTTCATACACTTCATCACTTAAAATAAAGATGCCGGTATCTTTTACCACACTGCGTAATTGTTCAATATCATTTTTGCCTAACACACTGCCAGTAGGGTTATGAGGAGTATTTAGCATAATCATTTTTGTTCTGGGAGAAATTTTTTGCCTCACTAAATCCCAGTCAATTGAATAATCGGGAAAGGTTAGCGGAATTAAAACTGGGACAGCTCCGTTTATTTCAATATTAGGGAGATAGCTGTCAAACGCAGGTTCAAAAACAATTACTTCATCACCCGGTTGCAGCAGCGTAGTCAATGCGGTATAGATGGCATAAGTACCGCCGGGTGTAATGGTAATATCGGTATCAGGATTGATAATGGTATTGTACAGGTCTTCCACTTTTTGGGCTATTCGTTCCCGTAAAACTGGCAGGCCGCTCATGTGGCTGTACTGGTTATTACCTTGCTGCATGGCTGCATTTACTAAGCTCACCAGTTCCTGGTTCATTATAAAATCAGGAAAGCCCTGGCCAAGATTAACAGCATTATATTCTGCTGCCAAATTGCTCATGGTTGTAAAAATGGTGGTGCCAACATGCGGCAGTTTGCTGTGAATAGCTGGTGTCAAAACAGTTTGATTTATTGAAGATAATTGTTAGCTAAACTTAACAAACTGTAATATAATTAAAACCTTACAGCCATTATACAGATAATGAAAAAGAAGGGTTTTTTATTTGAAAATTTAAAGAGATAAACGGCCGCTTAAAAGAAAAGCGGGGACGGTAAAAAATAAGGAGTACAGGAAAGCACCAGATTATTTTTGAAAGAATTCCTGTGGCGGCTTGAAAAATGCGGGCATTTTTAGCAGGCACTTCATTAATGATGCCGGTGGTGGCTGTGAGGCCATTGCCGAATTGATAATTAAGATTGGTGTAGTGGCGGGCATCATAATATTTTTTTAAGCTGTCATTTTGGTGATTCCAGCTAGTCATCATCCGTTGTTTTTTTGTAATCCTTGGTTCCATATTAGCATCAAAAAAATACCAGTTATTTTCAATCAGCACTTCCATTGCATAATGATGAGGAAACCCAACACTCCTGTAACTTATTTTTTTATTTCTCAATACCGCCATCATTACCAGTGCCTGCTGTGAGCAGGCAGCATTGTCTTGCTGCATAATTTTTTCAGGCTGAACTTTGCAGGCATAATCTTCCTTGATATATTTTCCTGCAAAAGCGGTCAGCCAGTTTTCATTTAAAGTAAAATGAGAAAACCCATGATAAAAGCGGTCTTCAATAACAGTTTCTAATAGTTCCACATATTTAAAATCTGCAGGGCTTATTTTTTTTACAGCAGCAATGCTGTCCACATAACTTTCTAATTTCTGAATATTATTGATATAAGAAAGCTGAGGATTAAAGCTTTCTTTATTATCATAAGATAGGGTAGGGTTGATGTCCTTATTAAATAAGTTGGGCAAAAAAAGCAGTACAGCAGCAATGATCAGCAGTATTTTTTGCATAATAAATTCTTTGATAACCTTAATAGAAAAATGCAGTTATAGCATTTGTATTAACTATAACGAATAGTACAGGTAATTAGTATATGTGCTGAGGAAGGCCTTTGAAACTGCTGGCGGTGAAATAACTATTTAGTTTCTTTCAAAATATAAGAAGCTATGGGAGTTACATTCACATTCAGGTTGTCGAGTATGAACAGCATTACAGCCGCAATCATTATGAAGGGTGAAAGGATGAAATAGTAGCACCTGCGAATTTTATTCATATAGGTTAGCTCTACAAAGGTTTGGTTTACTTTATAACGATATATTTTTATGATTAGTATGATGAACCGAAAATGGTTGATGAATGCATTTTAAAAATACTCTATTTATTTTCATTGTCAATGCATAGTTAGTAAGTGGAGTTTTTACCCTGTGTGGAGCTAAAGGTATTTATCTCCTTTGTTTCTTCTCACTTCTGCTACGTACTCTTTAATTTCCTGTTCCTTATCTTTTTTGCAGATCAGCAATACATCTTTTGTATCCACCACAATAAAATCATCCAGGCCCTGTAACAAAACTAATTTTTTATTATCCGCATGCACCATGTTTTTGGTGGCATCAATGATGATTACATTGCTGCCAGCAACAGCATTTTCAAGATAGTCTTTCTCCAGATTTTCATAAGCGCTTGCCCAGGTACCCAGGTCGCTCCAGCCAAAAGAGGCAGGAATAATATACACGTTATCTGCTTTTTCCATTACACCATAATCAATAGAAATATTGACACACTGCGGATAAATCCTTTCAATCGCTTCCTCTTCGGCGGATGTATTAAAATAGTTTTTTTCTGTGTCAAATACATCATGCATTTCCGGTAAAAATTTTTCAAAAGCATGAATAATATTTTTTACCTGCCATACAAATATGCCGGCATTCCACAAAAAATCGCCACTGGATAAAAATGTTTTTGCCAGCTCGGGGTCTGGTTTTTCGGTAAAGGTTTTTACTTTGAATACATTATCGCTTACGGGTTGCTGGTCGTATTGTATATAGCCATATCCTGTGTTGGGGTGTGTGGGTTTTATACCCAGCGTTACCAGGGCTTTAATATGAGATGTAAAATCAAGGGCACTAAGGCAAACGTCCTTAAAAGTTTCTGCTTCCAGAATGACATGATCGGCCGGTGCACAAATCAAATTGGCATCGGGGTTTAGCTGCCTTAGTTTGTAAGAAATATAAGCTATGCAGGGAGCTGTGTTTTTTCGGGAAGGTTCAGATAAAATATTTCCTACGGGTAATTCCGGCAATTGAGCCGCCACAATATCTTTATATTGTTCTGAAGTTACGATAAAGATATTTTCTTTTGGTATAAACAGGGTAAACCTGTCAAAAGTACCTTGTATTAATGTGCGGCCCGTATTTAAGATATCTAAAAACTGTTTGGGAAAATATGTACGGCTCATTGGCCAAAACCTGCTGCCAATGCCGCCTGCCATGATGGCTACGTAATTATTTTTATTCATACTCCAGCTACAATTTTTAAAATGCCTTTGTGAAGAAAGCGGCCTGCAAAAAGAACTTGACCATCCCTCCTGTGCATATTATTTTCAAATTTACCATCAACGCCAACAGCTTCAATACGGGTAAAATGTAAGCGGTATTAATTACAGATGTGTAAGCTACAAACCTACTTTAAATCATTCACAACTCAAAGAGTTTGCTTATTGCTGCAAAACTATTTCCTGTTTGCAAAAAATTGTTTAACTTAAACAACGTTATACAAAAGGTAACACAGCATTTGACGGCGCATTCAAGTATCTTTACAAGATGTGCAATTGACAAATGAGTAAAATGCTATTTTACCAAAAATTAATTTGTCAACAGTATTTTTTTAATATTTAGAGAAGGAAAAGAAAGCCATGGCTACCGAAAAACCAAAAAAAAAGACTGGTGCTGACAAAGCTATCAAAGCAAAACCGGTTAAGAAATCATCAGTAAAAGCGATCAGCGAAAAGAAAAACCAAAACCTCACTTTACAACTGCAGCAGTATTTTGGATTTGATGGATTTAAAGATCCGCAGGAAGACATTATAAAAAACTTACTGGCAGGCAATGATACTTTTGTGATAATGCCTACCGGCGGCGGTAAAAGTTTGTGTTACCAGTTGCCGGCAATGATCAGTGAAGGCTGTGCCATCATTGTATCTCCATTAATTGCATTAATGAAAAATCAGGTAGACCTGGTGAGAAGCTACAGCAGCCAGGATGATGTAGCCCATTTTTTAAACAGCTCACTCAATAAAGGCCAACAAAAAATTGTAAAAGACGACCTTACTTCTGGCAAAACAAAATTGCTGTATGTAGCCCCCGAAACGCTGACCAAAGAAGAAAACATTGAATTTTTTAAAGACCTCCAGGTTTCTTTTTTTGCGGTGGATGAAGCCCACTGTATTTCAGAATGGGGACACGACTTCAGGCCGGAATACCGCCGCCTGAGGGAAATGATGGAAATGATAAAACCGGAGGCACCGATGATTGCATTAACCGCCACGGCTACCCCAAAAGTACAAAGCGATATTTTACGCAACCTCGGCCTGCGTGACCCTAAAATATTTATCTCTTCTTTTAACAGGCCCAATCTTTATTATGAAATATTACCTAAAATACAAAAAGAACAAACGGTAAAAAGTATTGTACGTTTTGTAAGTCAGAACAAAGGCAAAAGCGGCATCATCTATACACTAAACAGGAAGACGACCGAAGAGCTGGCAGAAATGCTGATGGCAAACGGTATTAAAGCAGTGGCGTATCATGCAGGCCTGGAAAGTAAATTAAGGGCAGACCGGCAGGATCTTTTTTTGAATGAAGATGTGCAGGTAATAGTAGCCACCATTGCATTTGGAATGGGGATTGATAAACCCGATGTACGTTTTGTAATACATTTCAACATTCCTAAATCGATAGAAAATTATTACCAGGAAACCGGCAGGGCTGGCAGGGATGGAATGGAAGGCAAATGTCTTTTGTACTACTCACATAAAGATGTGGCCAAGCTGGAACACCTGATGAGAGACAAGCCATTAAGCGAAAGAGAAGTGGGAGCACAGTTGATAAATGAAATGGTGTCTTATGCCGAAGGTGCTGTGTGCCGCAGAAAAATTTTGCTGAATTATTTTGGTGAAGATTACGATACCAAACAATGCACCAAGATGTGTGACAATTGCAACAATCCTAAAGAACTGATTGAAGCAAAAACAGAAGCCCAGCAGGCGCTCACTGTAATAAAAGGCCTGGAAGAACAGTTTACCATGGATTACCTGATGCACATACTGAGAGGCAAACCAAATACACAGGTAAAAATGTTTCGCCACGATGAACGTGATTTCTTTGGCATTGGAAAAGAAAAAGATGAACACTTCTGGAATTCTTTAATGCGGCAGATGATACTGGAAGGGCTGATAAAAAAAGATATTGAAGAATACGGCGTATTGAAGTTTGCAAAAAAAGGAGAAGCATTTTTAAAGAAGCCCGTTTCTTTTAAAATAGTGCTGAATAATTTATTTGAAGGTGCTGATGCGGATGATGAAGAATCAGGAGCTGGCAATACCCCTACCGCTGCCGCTGATGAAACATTGATGGAGATGCTGAAAGACCTGCGTAAAAAAGTAGCGAAAGAAAAAAACCTTCCACCCTTTGTTATTTTTTTAGAAAGCAGCATGGAAGACATGGCTACCTTATATCCTACCACGATAGAAGAACTGGAAAAATGCCAGGGCATAAGCAAAGGAAAAGCAATGCGCTATGGTAAAAAGTTTGTAGAGCTGGTAGCCAGTTATGTAGAAGAAAATAATATTGAACGGCCTGATGATTTTGTAATGAAAGGCGTGGCAAACAGGAATAACAATAAAATTTTTATCATTCAAAATGTAGATAAAAAAATTCCGCTGGAAACAATTGCCAAAACAAAAGACCTTAAAATAGATGAACTGCTGGAAGAGATGGAAACCATTGTAGCCAGTGGTACTAAACTTAACCTGGATTATGCAATTGATGAACTGGTGGATGAATATGAGCAGGAAGAAATAATAGATTATTTTAAATCCTGCGAAACAAGCAGCCTGCAGATAGCGCAGGAAGAACTGGCCGACAGCAGCTTTACCTGGGAGCAGTTAAAAATAATGCGAATCAAGTTTTTGAGTGTGTATGGTAATTAGGGCAATGGGTAATAGGCAACTGGCAAGAGGCAACAGGTAATGATCCTTGGCTTGAAAACAACCGGTTTTCGTGAAACAAATACATTCATAAAAGCCGATTTTGCAAAATGGACTTTTGGTTTAGATAACATTTAATTAATCAACAAATATTCCGTTAAGGTGTATTTATAAAAAGAAAAAAATATGACAACAATAAATGCGTATGCTGCACAAAATGAAAGCAGCCCTTTAGCCCCTTTTAATTTTGAAAGAAGAGAAGTTGGTTCACACGATGTACAGATTGATATTTTATATTGTGGGGTATGCCACTCCGATATTCACCAGGCCCGTAATGAATGGGGTGGTTCTATTTTTCCGATGGTTCCCGGACATGAAATTGTTGGCCGCATTATTAAAGTTGGGGATCATGTAAAAAATTTCAAAGTAGGTGAACTGGCCGGTGTTGGTTGTTTTGTAGACAGTTGCCGTACCTGCCCAAGCTGCCTTGCTGATGAAGAACAATATTGTGATAACGGAATGGTAGCCACTTATAATGGAAGGGATAAAGAAGGCCAGCCAACTTATGGCGGCTACAGCACACAAATAGTAGTGGATGAAAAATATACCCTGCATGTTGCAGAAAATTTACCTATTGAAGGTGTAGGTCCTTTGCTTTGTGCAGGCATTACTACCTGGTCGCCGCTTCGCCACTGGAATATTGGGAAAGGGCATAAAGTTGCAGTAGTTGGTCTTGGCGGCCTTGGTCACATGGGGGTAAAATTTGCAGCTTCTTTTGGTGCAGAAGTTACTGTACTCAGCACTTCCAAATCAAAACACAATGATGCACTTGCATTGGGAGCCCATCACTTTGCAGTAACCAAAGATGAAGCAACAATGAAAAGCCTGGCCGGTACATTTGATTTTATTTTAAACACCATATCTGCCCAGCATGATTACAATGCCTACCTCAACCTGCTGAACCTTAATGGCACGATGGTAGTAGTAGGTGTGCCGCCACAACCCACTGCAGTACATGCTTTCAGCCTGATAATGAAACGCCGTTCGCTGGCCGGTTCACTGATAGGCGGCATTAAAGAAACTCAGGAAATGCTGGACTATTGTGCCGAACACAATATTGTGTCGGATGTGGAAGTGATTAAAGCAGACTATATAAATGAAGCGTATGAAAGAATACTTAAGTCGGATGTGAAGTACCGTTTTGTAATAGACATTGCTTCTTTAAAGTAAGCAGCGCAACAGCACCCATTCTTTCCCCTAATAATTTGATGGATTTGTTTGATGATTTTTAAATCAAAACTCCTATTTTTGCTGCCCCGAAACGAAATTCGAAATTCTTTATTCGAAGATCTTTATTCAGGATGGTGTGATAGCTCAGTTGGTAGAGCAATGGACTGAAAATCCATGTGTCGCCGGTTCAACCCCGGCTCGCACCACAAAAACCTTCCAGTTTTAAACTGGAAGGTTTTTTGTTGAAGGGTATCCATTGCTTTTTTACTTTCCACTTATACGCTTCACTTCCTTATCAAAATCGCTTTCAAAGTTTTTATCCTGCAGCACACGGAATTTATCAAACTCCTGTTGGGCTTTTAATTTGGCCTGTTCTTTACTTATTTTTCCTTTATCAGTTAAAATGGGGTAGTTGGATAGTTCTAAAAAATTATTGAGAAACATTACCCAATCTTCCATTTTCATTAGTATGCCCCGTTCGGCACGGTTTTCAGCCAGGTCTAAATAAGCAGATACAATGCGGTCTAATTCTTTGATATGTTTTTCTGACAAATAATTTTTGGCAACGGTAACATCTGTTTTCAAAACTTTTCCATCCGGCGCATTTTTCCAGGTTTTCAACCCCATGTATAATTGGGTGGCATTGGCTTCAGCATAAATAATTTCTGCAGCAGTTTTACCGGTAATGGCCCACTCTAATTTATTTTGAACGGATGCAAAAAAATCTTTGGTAACAGGTGCATTTTTATTGTAGTCAATCGCCAATGAATAAATATCTGTAATCTTCTGGTAAAACCTTCTTTCGCTGGCACGTATTTCCCTAATCCTTTGCAGCAGTTCATCAAAATAATCTTTGCCAAAATCTTTGCCCTGTTTCAGCCTTTCATCATCCAGCACAAAACCTTTGATGATAAATTCTTTCAGCGTTTTGGTTGCCCAAATACGGAATTGAGTGGCCTGAAAACTATTTACCCGGTAGCCAACGGCAATGATAGCATCCAGGGTATAAAATTTTGTTTTATACTTTTTACCATCAGCGGCAGCTACCGAGATTTCCTCGGTAACTGAATTACTACCTAATTCATTATCTGCAAAAATATTTTTAAGATGCAGTGAAATATTATCTGTACTGCACCCAAATAATTCTGCCATGCGCTTTTGGCTTAGCCAAAACGTTTCTTCATTGTATATCACTTCTATTTTTACATCGCCTGTGGGAGTGTTGTAAAAAATAATGTCGGATGATTGGGGTGTATTGTTTGTACCCATTTTTTTTGGTTTTAACCAATTAATTTTTTTTAGAGATTACGTCTTTTAAAAAGATGGTCTCCCTTGTCAAATGTTTATTCAAATTTCTTCATGCAATGCCTTTGCTTTTTGCATAATGTTATCCCATTCTGCAAAACATGAATTATCCACATAAAAACTATATTCATCAAAAAAACAATGGGCTGGCATAACTGCCCTTACTTTTTTTGCCGGCACCATAAATACATCGCTATTTAAAGTACTTGTAAAAACAATACTATCAATCTCGTCATTTATAATTAACTGAAACGGGATGCCGCTGTATATTTTTGCTTTACATTCTTTACCCGCTTTTGAGGTAATTATAATATCGCTTACATGGCTGTATGCCTCATCTATGCAGGCATTTTGCAATTGAAGCATCCGCTTTTCAAATTCTTTTGATGGCGACTTTTTTCCCTTCAATACCCTGATGATATTTGTATTAAATGTGTATGGTGCATGCGGTCCAAAAATGGTAACATCGCCGGTAGAGCCAGGCTCTATACTATTAAATTCGCTAAAGGTAATAGTGGTATTAATTTCACTTGCTAATTTTTTTTCGCAAAAAAAACCGGCTTTCCATTGTTCAAATTGTTTTATTGTTAATCCCTCTTCTTCGTCCATATCCATCTCTGCTGTATAAATTTTTCCATTGGTTGCAGTGGCTATTTTTTCAATTAAGGTAAATGCAAGTTGCCATAAAATACAATTGCTGCATACTGGTACACGAATGTTGAAATGCCATTTGCCCATTTCGTTTCTTTCAATGCTCAAGTCCAGCATCCAGGTAGATTTTTGATGTATCCATGTATATACATCAGGATAAAAGCCCGGGTTATATTTGCTTTTATCTTCTCCAAAGCGATATAACATTCCGGGTGTTTTATTTTGAACATCAAGCAACAAACTATGTATATCATGCAGCCCATTATTAGCAATAACAGTAATTACGGCACTCATTTTTTTTGTTTTAAAAATAAAAGGACTTTATTTATTTATTATAGATGCTGGCTACTAAAGAGAAGAAAACATTTTGGCTTATTCAAAATATTTAAAATCCCCTACCAGCATTTTATACAACTGCTGCTTTACTGCTTTGGTAAGTTTTTTAATTTCTGCAAAATGGTTAAGTAGTTCCACATCGGCCTGAAGCACTGCATATTTTTCAATTTGTATAATGCCACTGTATGGCGTAAGAAAATCAGGGTAGTTAAAGTATTTAAAATATGGCTCGGTATGCAAACCACAGTTGTATAAATACTGCCCTTTGCAATAATGATGGTTCCAGTATTTGTACAGTTCTGTTATCTGCTCTATTAAAAACCTGGCTGGATTTTCACTATCTAATTTTTGTTGATTAATAAACGGCTGCAATGCAGTTACCCAAAAACTTTCTTTATTGGTGGGGCAAAGCGGATTATCTACAAAAACTTCCGGTGCATCTTTTACCGGGTTATCTTTTTCAAATTTGGTAACCACACACCTATTCTCTGCCAATACAAAAGCAAAACATAAGGCATACCATTCAGCTTCTTTTGCTTTGATAATATTAGGTTGCCAAATATCATTTTGATTTGCCCAAACTGGATATTGTCCGTTTAAGGATTTGGTTATGCAAAACCATGTACAAGTAGCTTTAGCACTTTCAATATCATAGGCACAGTAGCTTCTATTATCAGCAGCACCATTAAATACTTTTGATTTATTTATTCCTTTAAAATCCAAGTCCAATCTAAACCAAATTCTATCTGGTAGGTTTGAAAATCTTTCAGCAGGTTCTTGATGTAATCGAACTGGAGTAACATCGTCCATGAAACCTATAAACTTACCATCTGTAAAACCATGAGGAGATTTAACTCTTGTATGCCTATCATCTTTTAGAGGGAAGCCACTTATAATTTCCTTGCCATCTTCTTCTTTCGTTTTATTGCGATATAAATTTACTCTCCCCTGTTGTATCATTTTACCCTTTCTATCAATTAACGGTAGCATTTCTCTTATATCGCCTTTTTCATCTGTAAGTTTTATCAGTTTACTTTTTGATAATGTTTTATTCAACTCCTTATCAATTTCTTTTTCCCTGTCTTTATTATCCCATAAAATAGTATTAAGGTTTTCTTTTTTCCATTCGGTTAAATCATACAAGTTTATATCATTTTCTTTTTCGCTTTCATCATATATCCATATTGTAAAAGCCAATGGCCACCTGCCTTGCAGTTTAAAAAATTCATTGCTGGTAATAATAAAACCACTGTGAAATTTAAAATGGTTATCCCAAATTTTTCTGAATGCTTTGTAGGTTGGCCTTGGTATCAGCCAACTCGTTGGTGTAAAAATCATTACTACGGAAGCAGTGCCATTTTGCAATTTTTTGTATTGTGCAATGTTCAGTATCTGCGA
>JANLQY010000125.1:0-41662 GCA_031368105.1 Chitinophagaceae bacterium | reverse complement strand
TATAATAACCGCAACAATAAATAAAATAATCACCCGGCCTGCCTTCAGTGCCATTAATAAACATTGCTTCTGATCCCACATACACAGGTTTGGAAGAAGCGTCACTTGCTTTTTGTATAAAGCTTAATTCACCTTCACATACCACTTTAAAAAAATCGCCTTTCATGCAGATATACTTATCGCCTTCTATTGTAGCGCCATTAAGTTTGTCTCCGTCATAAATTATTTTTTTTCCTCCAGTTGCCGGTATCAGTACCACGGCTGCTTTGCTGCGGATATCGTCTTTAACAAAACCTGTTATTTCTGTATTGTCGGCCAGGGTAACACTGCCTTTGGTAAAACCCTTATGTGCAACATCCTGGCTTTTTGCCTGCAGGGAAAAAAAGGTTAAGTAGAATGCGGCAAAAGATGTGATGAGTTTCATGCTGTAAAGTTTTTGGTTTGATAAATAATTACAGCACAAGATTAGTTTAGCTAAATATTTCTGGCAATGAAAAAGGAGTGAGTTGCAGAAAATGCGGAATGAAGCGGAGATTATGTAGGGTAGTAAAGAAAATCATTTTTGAAAAATAAAAAAGAGGCTGCTTTTTAAGACAACCTCTTTTTTTTTGCGGAGCGGACGGGACTCGAACCCGCGACCTCTGCCGTGACAGGGCAGCATTCTAACCAACTGAACTACCGCTCCTAGAACCCTGCGGCTACATCCAAAATCATAAATTGATTAAGTCTGTATTTTTAGGGAGTGCGAAGATATGGGATTCATTTTTTACACCAAAATTTTTATTAAAAAAATCTGCCGGTTAATTTTATATTTGCCCTTACAATCTTTTTGAATCCAAACAAATAACTGTAAATCATTTATATGCCTGAATTAAAAAACCGCCAGTTCTTAGATTTTGAAAAACCAATCAAAGACTTATATGACCAGATCGAAATCCTGACTATTTCTGCAGAGAAGAGCAAGACGGATATGAGTATGGCGATAACGGCGCTCGAGCAACGTATTGTGGAGGCGAAAAGAGAATTGACGCAAAACTTAACTCCCTGGCAAAGGGTGCAACTGAGCCGCCACCCCGACAGGCCTTATACATTAAAATACATTGATAAAATGTGTACCAGTTTTGTAGAGCTGCATGGAGACAGGAATGTGAAGGATGATAAGGCAATGGTAGGTGGATTTGCTGACCTGGATGGAGAAACAGTTATGATCATTGGCCAGCAAAAAGGAATCAATACCAAAATGCGGCAGATAAGGAATTTTGGAATGGCCAACCCGGAAGGATACCGCAAAGCATTAAGGTTGATGCGGCTGGCAGAGAAATTTAATAAACCGGTGATTACTTTAATTGATACTCCTGGTGCATACCCCGGACTGGAAGCAGAAGAAAGAGGACAGGGCGAAGCCATTGCCAGGAATATTTATGAAATGATGCGTTTGAAAGTGCCCGTAATCTGTGTGATCATTGGCGAAGGCGCCAGTGGCGGTGCTTTGGGTATTGGTGTGGGCGACAGGGTGTACATGATGGAGAATACCTGGTATACTGTAATATCACCAGAAAGCTGCAGCAGTATTTTATGGCGTAGCTGGGATAAAAAAGAAACGGCAGCAGAACAACTTCGCCTGACGGGTGATGATATGCTGAAGTTTGGATTGGTGGATGCTGTGATTCCAGAACCATTGGGTGGTGCACACTGGGACTATGCTGAGGCTGGTGAAAGACTTAAAAATTTCCTGCTGCCAATTATCAAAGAATTAAAAGCAGTGCCTGCAGAGCAACGTTGTGAAGAAAGAATTTCAAAATTTTGCAAGATGGGTTTTTGGGATGAATTGCCGGAGGATGGGCTGGAAGGATAATTTTTTGTGGGGATGTTACAGGTTTTTCTTGTTCATATTTTATAAACTGTTTGCAAAATCAGCATAAATTTTTTGTTGAGAATTTATTGCTTCACAACGATATGTTGTACAAGTGAGATTATTTTTCCTTTTTACTAAAAAGAAAAAATAACAGAACAAGTTCACAACGATGATGACATAGAAAACAAAAGCTGGTAACTAAAATGTATTTAGCACTTTGGTTACTAAAAAAATAATTTGTCTTCCTGCTACCTGCGAAATTTTATTAAATCATTTCATCCACGGATGTGCAAACATAATGACTGCTGCTTACCCTGCGGCTTCTTATCTTTGAAAAAAGAATATTGCTATGCTTAAAGTAGGTGTTTTTGGAGTTGGCCATTTGGGGAAATTTCATTTGAATAACTGGAAGGAAATTGACGGTGCTGAACTGACAGGTTTTTTTGACCCCGGTGATGCCAATGCTGTGGAGGTAATTAATAAATACCAATTGACAAGATTTGATACCGTGGATGCATTGCTGGATGCCTGCGATGCGGTGGATATTATTGCGCCTACCACCAATCATTTTGATTTGTGCAAAGCTGCTATTACCAAAGGCAAGCATGTGTTTGTGGAGAAGCCGCTGGCACATACAATGGATGAGGCAAGGGAATTGGTAAAGCTGGCAAAAGAAGCAAACATTAAATTCCAGGTGGGGCATGTGGAAAGATTTAACCCTGCATTTTTAGCATTGAAAGAAAATACGCTTGACCCGATGTTTATTGAAGTGCACCGGCTTGCACAGTTTAATCCACGGGGCACAGATGTGAGTGTGATACTGGATTTGATGATTCATGATATTGATATTATTTTAAGCATTGTAAAAAGTAATGTAAAAAGTATTTCTGCTAACGGTGTGGCCGTGATGAGTGATACACCTGACATTGCCAACGTACGCATTGAGTTTGATAACAGCTGTGTGGCCAACCTAACCAGCAGCCGTATCTCAATGAAGAAGATGCGTAAGATGCGGTTGTTTCAGAAAGATGCTTATATCGGCATTGATTTTTTAGAAAAGAAAACTGAAGTAATAAAACTGAATTCCCCTGGAGATAAAAATGTTTTCACATTCGATATTGAAACAAATAATGGAAAAAAAACGATTGCGATTGCCAACCCGGTTGTAGAAGATGGTAACGCCATTAAAATGGAACTGCAGGCTTTTTATAATGCCATTATAAATAATACCGATACACCGGTAACTGTCATTGATGGTTTCAGGGCGATGGATGTGGCTCACCAGATATTGGAAAAAATTGGTGCTGCTCATGCAAATTAACCGCCACTCTTTTAATCAATTTTGTTATTAATCTTACTTTGAATCAACCAAGGATACATACGAGCTGGTATATAATTGCTGATATTATCGGGGCATTATTTACCTGGCTGTTATTTTATTTTTTACGAACTATTATTTACCATTATCCTTTTTCACTGCCACCCGGATTTTATGCAGGTGCTTTTTTGTATGTACTGGGCTGGCTGAGCCTGCATTTACTGAGTGGCGCTTATGAAGCCATCTATCAAAAGTCAACCATTACTGAAATTTTCCGTACACTGCTCGTAAGCCTGATGGGCTGTTTTGTGTTGCTGTTTTTTTTCATTCTTAAAAACCCACAGGAAAATAATGAAAATTATTACCTGGAATTTTACAGCCTGCTGCTGCCTGTTTTTGTCGTTACACTTTTAATACGATTAATTTTTTTAAAGCTGTCGGGTACCCAGTTAAAAAAAGAAAAAGTCTTCTTCAAAGTGCTGTTGATTGGGTCTGGCAAAAATGCCACTTCATTTTTTAACAGCTTCATTAAAACAAATGAAAATACCGGTTATAAAATCAGCAGTTTTTTAAACATCAATGGAAATCATGGTTTGGAATTGCCGGAAGCGATTAACAAATACAACGACCTGGCAAAGCTGAATGAAATAATTGCTGCTGATAAAATTGAAGAAGTAATTATTACAGTGGAAAAAACAGAACGGGCATTGCTGACTAAAATTTTGCAGCAGTTAAGTGATAAGGATGTGAATATTAAAATAACGCCAGATGCTGTGGACATTATCAGTGGCGCTGTGCAAACGAGCAATGTAATGGGGGTGCCGCTGATAGATGTGCACAGCGGCCTGCTGCCTTCCTGGCAAAAAAATATCAAGCGCTTTGTTGATTTGTTTATTTCCATCACAGCTTCGGTATTGCTGCTGCCAGTGCTGATTTATGCAGCTGTTCGAACAAAATTTTCTTCTAAAGGTTCGGTGCTTTATGGGCAGGAGCGTATTGGATACAAAGGCATACCTTTTACCATTTATAAATTCAGGAGCATGATTGAGGTGGCTGAAAAAGATGGCCCTATGCTCAGCACTGATGATGATGTAAGAGTAACTGGCTGGGGAAGGGTAATGCGTAAATGGAGGCTGGATGAATTGCCGCAGTTGTGGAATATTATCAAAGGGGAAATGAGTTTGGTAGGGCCAAGGCCGGAACGAAAATTTTATGTGCTGCAAATAGTGGAGCAGCATTCAGAATACAATTACCTGTTTAAAGTAAAGCCCGGCTTAACCAGTTGGGGCATGGTAAAATTCGGCTATGCTTCATCGGTAGAGGAGATGATACAGCGGATGCCGTACGATTTGATGTATGTGGAAAATATTTCTTTACTGCTCGACCTTAGGATAATGATACTCACCCTGGTGATCCTTTTAAAAGGCGAAGGCAAATAATATTATTGGTTATATTTGATCAAAACAAAAACGCTATGAAGAGAACAGCCCTGCTGGTTCTGTTACATTTTTTTTACCTCACTTTGGCTGCACAAGGCAAATACTGGCAGCAGCAGGTGAACTATACCATTAGTGTTTCGCTGAACGACCAAGTGCATGAACTGAATGGATATGAGCAAATGCAGTATGTCAATAATTCTGATGATACGCTTCATTTTATCTGGATACACTTGTGGGCCAATGCTTACAAAAATGACCGCACTGCTTTTACCGATCAGCTGTTAGAAAACGGCAGTACTGATTTTTATTTTAGTGATGATGATCAGCATGGTTATATCAACCGGCTTAATTTTAAAGTTGATGGTACCATTGCCACAATGGTTGATCATCCGCAGCACCAGGATATTATTAAACTTCTGTTGCCATCGCCTTTGGCTCCTAACAAAAGTTGCACCATTGAAACTCCCTTTCATGTAAAGCTGCCTTACAATTTTTCAAGAGGTGGGCATATTGGCCAGTCTTATCAAATCACACAATGGTATCCCAAGGCTGCCGTGTATGATAAAAAAGGTTGGCACGAAATGCCTTACCTGGACCAGGGAGAATTTTACAGCGACTTTGGTAATTATGAAGTGAGTATCACATTGCCTGCAAATTATATTGTGGTATCCAGTGGCGAAATAATAAAAGACAGCACCCAGCCAGCGATGGATGGAAACTGGTTTGCCAAAGATGAACCAGCAGTGAAGCAAAAGAAAAGTTTTTGGCCAGAGAAAAAAATAGCTCCTGTTGTCAGTATTCCTTCTGCACATAATTTGAGAACAGTAGTGTACCGCCAAAATGAAGTGATTGATTTTGCCTGGTTTGCGGATAAAAATTTTATTGTAAAAAAAGATACACTGGCGCTGCCTTCAGGCCGAATCATTAATGTAGCAGCTTACACTTTGCCTGCAAAACCAGAGAATGATTTATGGAAAAATGCAGTGAAGTACATTAAAAAAACGGTGTGGACAAGAGGCAGATTAATGGGTGAATATCCTTATAACACTGTTAGCACCGTGCAGGCAGATGTGCCTTATTTTGGCGGTATGGAATATCCAACTATCACATTGATATCTGCAATGAAAACAGAACGGGCTGTGGAAAGTGTGATTGAGCATGAAGTAGGCCACAACTGGCTTTACGGCATTTTAGCCAGCAATGAAAGAATGCATCCGTGGATGGATGAAGGGATGAGTACTTATTATAAAAGCAGGTACAATTATGAGCCGGAGCCGGTGAAAATAAAAAAGAAAGCTGATAATGATTTTTGGAAAGACCGTATGCCGGATAATTACAGTGACCTTTTTTTGCGAACAGCTGTTGCAGAAAAAAAAGACCAGCCTATTGAAACAGCATCAGAAAATTTTTCAGCATCTAATTATAATTTGACAGCCTATTACAATACCGGCCAATGGATGAAGGTGCTGGAAAAAACTTTGGGAAAAGAAATTTTTGACAGTTGCATGAGAGCCTATTATCAGCAGTGGAAATTTAAACATCCTTACCCTGAAGATTTTAAAGCAGTGGTAGAAAATACAGTTGGTAAAAACTTAGACAATGAATTTTCTTTACTTTCTAAAAAAGGCAGCTTTTCAAATACTGCTTTTAAAAGGCCAACAAAATTTGCTTCTTTCTTCAGCTTTAAAGACACCGATAAATACAAATACATTTTTATTTCACCAGCCGTTGGAGTTAATATGTATGATAAGCTGATGGTGGGTTTGGCGATACACAATTACACTTTGCCGGCAGAACAATTCCAGTTTTTTTTAGCTCCGATGTATGCTACCGGGAGCAAACAGTTGAATGGAATTGGAACACTGAATTATCATTGGTATCCCAATAATAATTTTCAAAAAATTGAAATTGGTTTGAATGGTTCCCGCTTTTCAAGCAACCACAGTTTGGATACAACAGGTAAAAAAATATTTGAAAATTATTACCGTGCCGTTCCTTTTGTACGGTTTCATTTTAAGCATGGCAGCAGAAGTAGTTTAGCGACTTATCTTGATATCCGCTCTTTCATTATTGGTGAAAAGAATTTTGATAATTACGATTATATCATTGGCAGCGACAGTGCAAATCTTTATGCAAAAAGTTTTTCAAATACCACCCCGTACATTAACCAGTTAACTTTTACAGCAGAAAATACCAGAGTATTGTATCCATACAGTTACCAGTTGCAGTTGCAGCAGGGCGACGGGTTTTACAGGATCAATGCTACCGGCAATTACTTCTTTAATTATGCAAAAGGCGGTGGAATGCAGCTGCGTTTGTTTGCTGCCAAGTTTGGGTACATTGGTGAAAGAAACAATACAGCCTACCTGTATCAACCCAAATTATTAGCCGGTAACGGAGTGGATGATTATACCAACAGCAATTATTTTTTAGGCCGTACAGCTTCTTCTGCTTTTGGCGATGTGCTGGTGAAAAACGGTGGCATAGCGGCTCAGCAGGTAATGATACAAAATACCGGTGGGCTGAAACTCAGGCTGGATCCTTACGGCAGCGTACAGGGCTATTCAGAAAACTGGGTGGCGGCGGTGAATGTAAATACTACTTTGCCCGAAAAAATATTCCCGGTGAAACTGCCATTGAAAATATTTTTTGATGCAGGTACATATTCAGAAGCCTGGGGCAAAAATTCTTTTACCCCAAGATTTTTATACGTTGGCGGATTGCAGCTGACCCTCTTTAAAAATGTGCTGAATATTTATGCGCCGCTTATTTACAGCAATGTGTTAAAAGACCAGTTGAAAACAGATGCAGAAGCAAATAAGTTTTTTAAGAAAATTACTTTCAGCATCGACCTGCAAAATTTAACTTTGAAAAAGCTCTATCCTCAATTTGCTTTTTAAGCAGTGAACATTCAATACTTACCATACCAGCAGATTGATAAACAAAAATGGGATGCCTGTATTGCTGCTGCTGACAACGGATTGATCTACGCCCATTCTTTTTACTTGGATGCGATGGCAAAGCACTGGGATGCTCTGGTGATGGGGGATTACGAAGCAGTGATGCCGCTTACCTGGAATAAAAAATATGGCATCCATTATTTGTACCAGCCTTTTTTTACTTCCAGCCTTGGCTTGTTTGGAAAAAATATTTCCGGTGATTTACTCAATGCTTTTTTGCAAAGCATTCCTGCTAAATTTAAGTACTGGGATATTTATTTTAACCACGCCAACTTTTTTCAGCTGCCCGGTTTTACTTTGTATCAAAGGATGAACTATGTACTGCCGCTGAATGAACCCTACGAAAAATTGTATGCTGCATTCCGGGATAACATCAAACGAAATATTAAAAAGGCAGAGAAATTAAATTGCGTTATCAAAAAAGATGTTGCTGTGGAAGAAGTGATTGCACTGGCAATGGAACAAACACAGCAATTTGCATCCGTAACAAAAGAAGATTACGACAGGTTTAAAGCCCTGTATCAATTATTGCATCCGCAGCAAAAGACCATAACTTATGCTGTGTATTCTCCAACAGCCGAACTGCTTGCTGGCGCTGTATTTTTCTTTTCTCACAACCGGGCTTATTATATTTTGGTAGGCAATCATCCCAATGGCAAAGCGTTTGGCGCTTCTCATGCGTTGATCAACGCTTTTATAAAAGACCATGCAGGAGAAAATTTGTTGCTTGATTTTGAAGGCAGCGATATTAACAGCCTTGCTTTTTTTTACAGCAGCTTTGGAGCAAGAGAAGAAAAATATGTTGGGTTGAAATGTAACAGGCTTCCGGGTGTGATTCGGTATTTCAAGAAATAACTATCTACTTTAATTTAATAAAGTAAATCAGCATTAGAATTTAGTAATGTAATTGTCTCTTGAAAAGTATTTGCGATTGGTTGTGGCTTATTATAGTATTTATAAATCCGGTTATCAGACTTAGAAAATCCAATTGTATGGCTGTTTATTAAATAGTCACAAAATCCAATGTAATTTGAGTCCCCACCTTTCTGGTACTCCTTTAAAATTCTTTCAAGCGACCATAAAGAAAACATATTTTCATTCCAATCAAACTCTTTAAAGCCATTAACTTTTTGATATAAATGTAAAAAATCCTTAGGAAATGTATAATCTAAATGGTTTTCAAATTTAGCAATCTTATCTAAAGGTATTCCATCATTCAGTTTTATACCACCTGTTGTCCAAATGGCTATTGATTGGTCTGCCCAACTTGTTGAATGTTTAAAGTTATCCGTCATTATTATGATACCTTTTCAATGCTGTGGATAAAAGATGCCATTAAGAAAACTGTCGAACGAAGCGTCGCCAATGTAGCCGCCATAAAAAACTACTGCCGGTAACAAAATATTTTTTCAACTCCGTCAAAAAACACAATCATCAAATCGTCCTGCTCACATCAAAATTTTCCAGCTCTTTACTCACTGCATTTAAGAAAGTGGCACCCAATCCGCCATCAATAATGCGGTGGTCGTAGCTCATTGAAATGTACATCATGTGGCGGATGGCAATGCAGTCGCCCTGTGCAGTTTCAATTACCATGGGCCTTTTTTTAATGGCGCCTACCGCCATGATGGCCACTTGTGGCTGGTTGATGATAGGTGTGCCCATAATACTGCCAAACGTGCCAACATTGGTAAGGGTGAAAGTACCGCCGCTGGTATCATCCGGTTTTAGTTTTCCTGTTCTGGCAGCGTTGGCTAATCCATTTACTTTTTTGGTGAGGCCGGCAAGGTTTAACTGGTCGGCATTTTTTATCACCGGCACTATCAGGTTGCCATTGGGCAGGGCAGTGGCCATACCAATGTTGAGGTCTTTTTTAATAATGATTTTATCACCATCTACAGAGCTGCTCATCATCGGGTATTTCTTGATGCACTTTACAATGGCTTCAATAAAGATAGGAGTGTAAGTAATTTTTTCGCCTTCTCTCTGTTCAAAATCTTTCTTCACTTTTTCACGCCACAGCACCAGGTTGGTAACATCACATTCTGCAAAACTGGTTACATGCGGACTGGTATGTTTGCTGTCCACCATGTGTTTGGCAATCATCTTCCGCATCCGGTCCATTTCAATTACTTCTACATTGCCGCTGTACACGGTTACTTCATTGCTGACCGGCTGACCGTTGTTGATTGGCTGTTGCTGGCTGGTTACAGCAGGCTGTGTTG
The DNA here is from genome assembly GCA_031368105.1 of Chitinophagaceae bacterium. Classification (GTDB taxonomy): domain Bacteria; phylum Bacteroidota; class Bacteroidia; order Chitinophagales; family Chitinophagaceae; genus Ferruginibacter. The sequence goes on along the minus strand of JANLQY010000125.1, from coordinate 31,865 downwards.
CAGGTGCAGACTGCATTACAGCCGATGGTTGTTGAGTACTGCTTACTGAGCCCTTGCCGGCTACAAATGCTAAAATATCTTTCTTACTCACTCTTCCATCCTGCCCGGTGCCTGGAATTTTTTCCAGGTCGGCCATGCTGATGCCTTCCTGTTGTGCAATATTTAAAACTAACGGAGAGTAAAATCTAATTGTATTGGCAGCCGCTGCTGATGGCTGGTTTACCACAGCGGTGGCAGGCTGATAAGGAATATGTTCTATCACACTGGCTTCTTCATAAACAGGGGTAGGCGTAGCCGTTGTGGGTGTGGCCGTAATGGCTGATGATGCACCCACTCGTATTTTAGCAATGACGGTACCAATGGGCACCACATCATTTTCTTTGAATAATATTTCTTCTATTACACCGGCGGCAGTGCTGGGCACTTCGCTGTCCACTTTGTCTGTAGCAATATCCAGCACCGTTTCATCTTCCTGGATGCTGTCACCCGGCTTTTTGTGCCATTTCAAAATGGTGGCTTCCATAATACTTTCCCCCAGTTTAGGCATTATTAAATCAACTAAAGACATAGCAGTTAACAGTTTGAAATGAATAATTTGAGAAACCGCTCAGGCAGGTTTTCTCATTTGGCGCAATCGGTGCCAAAGGTAATTATTTCCTTTTAATAGTGGTGGCAGTGTAAAAAGAGGGAAGACAGTTTTATTGTCCCGGCATTTTATCTTTTTTAAGCTGCGGTGGCGTCGCACTCTTATACTGAATATCTTTATTGATCAAATAAAACTACCCGGATCATTCAGTTATTATAAACATCCTCAGCAAATTCAACGCATTTGTTGCAGTCAGTTCAATATTGCGCTGCCTGTCAAAGCGGAAATGAAATTTTTGTGCAATGATTTTATTGCTGTTACCTACCGCCACCCATACGGTGCCGACGGGTTTATCGGCAGTGCCACCTTCAGGTCCCATAATGCCGGAGACAGCAATTGTATAATCTGTCTTTAAATTTTTTAATGCACCCTTTGCCATTTGCGTCACCACTTCTTCACTCACTGCTCCCAATGTTTGCAGGGTATTTTTATCTACCTGCAGCAGGTCTTCTTTTGCCTGGTAAGAATAACTTACCACACTGCCGCTGTAATAAGCGGAAGCCCCGGCCTTTGCAGTAAGTAAGCTTGCAATGTAGCCACCGGTGCAGCTTTCAGCCGTAGATACTGTTTTGTTTTTTTCTTTTAATAATTTGGCAACTACCTCCTGCAATGGTTCATCTTCATTGGTTACCAGGTACTCTTTTACCAATCGCTGCAGTGTTGTAAACAAACCTGCTATTTCATTTTCAATAATATCTTTTTCAAAACCGGTACTTGACAGCCGCAGCCTCACCATGCCATAATTGGGCAGGTAAGCCAGCTTGATATGAACCGGCAACGCTTCTTCAAAATCCTGGATGAGGTCTGCTAAAAAAGATTCTCCTACGCCTGCAGTGAGCAAAGTGCGGTGGGCAATGTGCGGAAAGGTAAAATGCTTTGTCAATCCCGGTATCACTTCATCTTCCATCATTCCTTTCATTTCATGCGGCACGCCGGGCATACTTACAAAAATCTTTTTTTTCACCTCACCTTCATGGGAGGTTGGGAGGGGCTTTTCAAACCACATGCCCGGAGCAGTTCCTCTTTTATTTAAAATGACTTTGCAATTATCAGGTACTTCGGCCTGTTTTAAATTCCGCTCAATCATTGGACGCTTCAATATTTTTTCAAAAATATTTTTCACATTGGCCAAAGCCCCTTCATCCACAATCATGTTGCCATTAAAATATTTGCACAGCAATGGTTTGGTAATGTCATCAGCAGTAGGGCCCAGGCCACCAGTGATTAAGATGATGTCGGCATGTTTGCTTTCTTCATCCAGTGCATTCCATATTTCATCCCACACATCGCCAACGGCTACCCGCCGGGCCACCCGGATGCCTGCTTTGTTCAGTTCCTGTGCCATCCAGGCACTGTTGGTGTCAATCACCTGTCCTATCAAAAGTTCATCGCCAATGGTGATGATGGTTGCCTGTGTCATAAATTAAATGTGGGAGTAAAAAATGGTTTATTCAAAAGATAAATCTTCATAAATATCCTTTAACAAAAAGCTAAGGCTAAAGGTTGTTATAATAAAGGAGCTGTCTAAAGTTTTGTATTCGGTAAGCTGCCAGCTGTTATCTGCATTGCGGATATGTTTTTCCACATAAATTTTTTCTGTATCCACCAGTATATATTCCTGTAAAGAATCAATGTCACGGTATAAAGTAAACTTTTCACCCTTGTTATAATTACGGGTTGATTTGGAAAGTAATTCTATAATGACTGATGGATTGGTGGCGGTATCAAATTTATCATCTGTCAGGTCTGGCTCACCACAAATGATTGAAATGTCCGGATAAGTAAACAAAGTATTTTTAGGAATATGGATACGCAAATTACTGCCATAAGGCCTGCATCCTTTGCCTTTTAATTTAAAGGCAATGTCTCCAAATAAGTTTGAAAATATCTTGTTGTGTTTTAATGAAGCACCACTCATCGCAAAAATTTCACCCTCGTAATATTCATGTTTTTCCAAAGCTGCTCTTTCAGCTTCTAAATATTCTTCCGGCGAAATGTAGTTGCATTTGAGTGCAGGCTCATTCACAATATTTTCCATACACCAAATTTAATTCTTTTAGTTTTGAGAATTCAATTTAATACAATGAAAAAATATGGCTGCTGGTTTTTATTTTGTTTGCCACTGGCATCGCTATCGCAATCGGTGAGTGACCAAATGGCCAAAGCAATCAATTCACTGGAAAAAGATACACAGTTTAAACACGCTGCCATCAGCATGTACGTGGTGGAAACCAAAACTGGCAAACTGTTTTTTGATAAAAATGCAGAATTGGGATTGGTACCTGCCAGTTGCCAGAAAATAATTACCAGTGCAGCAGCATTTGAATTACTGGGAAATAATTACCGCTTTAAAACGGAGCTTGGTTATGATGGTGAAATAAAAGACAGCACATTAAATGGCAATCTGTATATCGTGGGTTATGGCGATCCAACATTGGGAAGCTGGAGATGGACAAATACATAAGAAGAAGTAATACTGAAAAAAATTATTGCTGCTGTTGCAAAAGCAAAAATTAAAAAGATTGAAGGAAATATTTTTGGCTACAATAGAAAATGGGAAAGCAACACAACTCCCGGTGGCTGGGTGTGGGAAGATATTGGTAACTATTATGGCGCCGGTGCTTCTGCATTAAACTGGCGAGAGAATCAATATGATTTGATTTTGAAACCAGGGCAAAGGGTTGGCGATGCGGTAACCATTGCCGGTATGAAACCAAAACTGCGGAATGTTGGTTTGTATTCGGAACTAACAACCGGTGAAAAGGGTAGTGGCGATAATGCGTACATCTATTTGGCTCCTTATTCTATTTACGGATTTGTAAGAGGCAGCATTCCATTAAGTGAAAATAATTTTACTATCGCAGGTGCTATGCCCGATCCTGCAGGGCAGTTGGTGAATACCGTTGTGGAGAAATTGAAAGAACAAAATGCGTATGGTATTTTGTATGCAGGTTCTTACAATGGTATTGAAGTTGATAAAAAAAATCTGCCAATCAATCCAACAATTTTTTTCACTCATTCATCTCCCAGCCTCGACAGTATCAATTACTGGTTCCTCAAAAAAAGCATCAACCTCTATGGCGAGGCTTTTGTAAAAGCCATTGCTTATGAAAAAACATCCTTCGGCAGTACAGAAAAGGGCATTGAATTAATCAATAATTTCTGGAGTAAAAATGGGATTGAAACATCAGCCTTGAATATGAAAGATGGCAGCGGTCTTTCACCATCCAATCGTGTTACAACAAAAGCACTCGTAACAGTTTTGCAATATGCAAAGCAGCAAAAATGGGTTGCTTCTTTTTATAATGCACTGCCCGAAATGAATGGTATCAAAATGAAAGATGGTTACATTGGCGGCGTTCGCTCTTATGCCGGTTATATTAAAAGTAAAAATGGAACTGAATATAGTTTTGCTTTTATAGCTAATAATTTTGATGGCAGCCCTGCAACGGCAAGAGAGAAAATGTGGCAGGTGCTGAACATTTTAAAATAAAAAAAGACAACTGTTTTGCAGCTGTCTTTTTTATGCAATAATTTTCTACTAAAGAATTGTAAAATTGATGCTGATGTTGGTTTCGTCTTTGTCACGGCACCTGCCTTGGGGTTCGGATATTTTTAAGATAACTTTTTCTGTTCCGTTGCCGCCAGTTTTTGGACTGCCTGCTTTTGAAAATTTATAAATATAATTACCAGTTGCAGCATCTTTACTGATTTCTGATACTAAGAAACTGGCAGCCTGCTGGGTAATGCTGGCAAGGTCATCGGCATCGGCATATTGACTCAGGTCTAATTGATAAGTTTCACCAGCATTTACCGTAACATTCAGTGTTACAGATTTGATTTCATTGTCCCTATTCTCTTTTTTACAAGAGGAAAAACTTACCAGCAGTAAAGAGGCAATTACGAAAAAAGCAGTTATTTTTTTCATTATTGTAGTTTTTAATGATTACCAATAATAAGCAGATGATTATATTTTAAGAATGGTTGGGTTTAGATAAAATTATTTTTGTTACTTTTTAAAATCAAGAATTTCTCATTTTTTTATATTCGTTAATCAACCCATTGCTGGAAGCATCATGCGATTGTACCGATTCGTCCGTTTGTAATTCGGGCAATATTTTACCAGCCAGTACTTTTCCTAACTCTACTCCCCACTGATCGAAACTGTAAATATTCCAGATAACGCCCTGCACAAAAATTTTATGTTCGTACAAAGCAATCAGTTCGCCTAAAGTGAACGGGGTAATTTGTTTTACCAAAAATGAATTGGTTGGGCGGTTGCCTTCAAACACACGGTAAGGATTATCATTTGCAGCACCATTCATCAGTGCTTCTGTTTGTGCAAAAAAATTGCTCAGTAAAATTTTATGGTGATCCCCAACCTGGTTGTGGCTGATGGCAGGTGCAATAAAATCGCAGGGGATTAATTGTGTGCCCTGATGTATCAGTTGATAAAAAGCATGTTGCCCGTTGGTACCCGGCTCACCCCAAATAACAGGGCCTGTAGCGTAAGTTACATTGTTGCCATTTCTGTCAACATACTTACCGTTACTCTCCATATTTCCCTGTTGCAAATAAGCTGCAAAGCGGTGCAGGTACTGATCGTAAGGCAGGATGGCTTCATTAGATGCACCGAAGAAGTTAGTGTACCACACACCAATCAATGCCATCAGCACCGGTATATTTTTTTCATAGTCAGCTGTTTGTAAGTGCTCATCCATTTCATAAGCACCTTTTAATAATGCTTCAAAATTATCGTAGCCAACCGTTAATACAATTGACAAACCGATGGCACTCCACAAACTATATCTTCCGCCAACCCAATCCCAAAACACAAACATATTTTCTGCAGCAATGCCAAATTTCACCACAGCTGTTTCATTGGTGCTGAGCGCTGCAAAATGTTTGGCAATATGTACTTCATCTTTTGCTGATTCCAAAAACCAATTTCTTGCAGTGTGTGCATTGGTCATGGTTTCCTGGGTGGTAAATGTTTTGGATGCAATTAAGAAAAGTGTTTCTTCTGCATTTATTTTTTTCAGTGTTTCCGTAATATGTGTTCCATCTACATTGCTTACAAAATATGTCTGGATGCCCTCCACCCAATATGGTTTCAATGCTTCTGTCACCATCACCGGGCCAAGGTCGCTGCCGCCAATACCAATGTTGACGATATACTTTATTTTTTTTCCCGTGTAGCCTTTCCAGTTTCCATTGTGCAGGTTGGTACAAAAAGTTTTCATTTGAGCCAGCACTGCTTTTACTTCCGGCATCACATCTTTGCCATCATTCAAAACCGGCTTACCCGAAAAATTTCTTAATGCGGTATGCAGTACGGCCCTGTTTTCTGTAACATTTATTTTTTTACCGCCAAACATTGCTTTGATGGCATCCGGCAAACCACATTCATTGGCCAATTGCAGTAAAAGAGAAATTGTTTTTTCTGTAATGATATTCTTTGAATAGTCGAATACAATGTCTTCTGCATTAAGGGAAAATTTATCAAAACGGCCTGCATCAGCAACAAATAAATCTTTGATAGGAGTCATTTTCATTTCAGCAGAATGATCCTGTAATAACTGCCATGCTGCGGTGGTGGTTGGGTTAATTTTAGGAAACATATTGATTGGCTGTAAATTTTATGACTGCGAAGATATTTATAAAATGGAGTTGTATTGTGGGAAATTATTTTTTGCGTAAAATACTGATGCTAAATGCCCAGTACTTTTTTAATTCCTCACAGTGTAGATTATTATCCACAATATATAAAAACCCCAAACTGGGGTAAGGCTTTTTTTCAGCGTTTAATGTATTTGTTTTTGTGTTTTTAAAGGCATGATTGTTGGCTAATTGTGATGGGTTTATCAATCACAAATTCAGCCAAAAGAAAACCCCCCTTCAGAATGAAATTTACCGGACAAAAAAATCAACAGAAAGATATTTTTTCAGGTGTGTTCCCGCAGGCAATTGCCAATTTAAAAAAAACAATTTTTACTCCTTTTTTCGGAGCCAGCCTTACCGATAAATATGGTAATGAAAAATCGCCTTACCGGTCTGAACTTTTTACCGTAGAGCAGATGGAATTGTATGCTCAGAAAATAGCCCGTAAGCACACACTTATTGCTGGCCATCCTTCGGAGCAGCTTTTAAAAAGGCTTGCAGAAAATGAAAGTATATTATTAGAAGTCCATCAATTATTAACGGAAAATATTAAGCAGAACAACCGTATTGTGCCGGCAGGCGAATGGCTGCTGGATAATTTTTACCTGATAGAAGAACAGATATACACCGGCAAAAAACATTTACCCAAAGGCTACAGCAAAGGATTGCCGCAATTGGCAAAAGGGGCATCAGAAGGGCTTCCGAGGGTTTATGATATTGCGGTGGAAATTATTTCACACAGTGATGGAAGGGTTGACCTGGAAAGCCTGGGTAGTTTTATAAAAGCATATCAAACGGTTACTACACTAAAGCTGGGAGAGTTGTGGGCAGTGCCGATCATGCTCCGCCTGGCATTGCTGGAAAATTTGCGCAGGCTTGGGGCACAGATTGCTTTGGATATTATTGATAAAAATCTGGCCGATTATTGGGCTGATGAAATGACGGAAACTGCAAAGAAAGATCCTAAAAGCCTGGTGCTGGTGATTGCTGATATGGCAAGATCAAACCCGCCAATGGAGAGTGCTTTTGTGGCTGAACTAACCCGACGCCTGCTGGATAAAGGTGCTGCATTAACATTGCCGCTTAGCTGGGTGGAACAACGGTTATCTGAAAATGGATTGACCTGCAGCGAACTGGTACACCTCGAAAATCAGAAGCAGGCTGCCGACCAGGTGTCCATCAGCAACAGCATCAGCAGCCTCCGTTTTTTAAACACTACTGATTGGCGTGAGTTTGTGGAAGATACCAGTGTAGTGGAGCAGATACTTTCTTCCGGCAGTGATGATGTGTATAAAAAAATGGACTTTCATACAAGAGATGCTTACCGTCATGTGGTGGAAAAAACAGCCAAGAACAGCAGCCTCTCCGAAGAAGAAGTGGCCAACACAGTTGTTCAGTTGGCCGGCAGTAATTTATCAGCAGATAAGGCCTTTTCAAGAACTTCACATGTTGGATATTATTTGGTGGGAAAAGGATTTGCAGAGGTTGAAAAAAATATTCAGCCAAAACTATCGGCAGGCGATTCGTTGAAAAAAATATTTAACAAGGCACCTGTTTTTTATTACCTCTTTGCTATTGCTTTGGTTACATTTCTTTTAAGCTGGATGTTAGTAAATATAGCCCGTGCTGAAGGGGTACACGGATGGAAAATCATTGTACTATTTATTATTTGTTTACTTACTACGAGCCAGTTTTCCATCACCATCATCAACTGGCTGTCAACATTAATAGCACGCCCAGGCCTGTTGCCAAGAATGGATTTTTCAAAAGGGATACCTGAAGAAAACCGCAGCCTTGTGGTGGTGCCTACAATACTCACTAATACGGATGAGGTAGATCATTTAATTGAAGGCCTTGAAGTAAGGTTTCTTGCCAACAGGGATGAACGGCTGCATTTTGCATTGCTTACAGATTTTAATGATTCGGCATTGGAAACGCAACCGGATGATGAAGCATTGCTTGAACTGGCAAAAAACAAGATCATCGATTTAAACAGACGTTATGGAAGAACAGCGAATGATACTTTCTTTCTTTTTCACCGGCCAAGAAAGTGGAATGAAAGAGAAAAAGTATGGATGGGGTACGAACGCAAACGGGGCAAACTCTCTGCATTAAATGCCTTGCTGAAAAAAAATGAAAAAGAAAATTTTTCACTGATAGTGGGTGATGAAACCATCTTCCCACAAATAAAATATGTTATCACACTGGATACGGATACCCTGCTGCCAAGGGATGCTGCATGGAAAATGATTGGCACCATGGCGCATCCGCTCAACCATGCTTTGTATTCAGAAAAGCAACAGCGTGTAGTGGATGGATACACAATCCTGCAGCCAAGGGTATCTAACAGTCAGCCGCACACTGAAAGTTCTGTATTTGCCAAAATCAACAGTAATGAACCCGGTACCGATCCTTACACAAAGGCTATTTCAGATGTGTACCAGGACTTATTTGGTGAAGGCTCATTTATTGGAAAAGGTATTTATGATATCGATGCATTTGAACAATCTTTAAATGGCAGGTTTCCTGATAACCGCATACTAAGTCATGACCTGGTAGAGGGTTGCTATGCCCGTTGCGGATTGGTAAGTGATGTGCAGTTATATGAAGCTTATCCTCAAAATTACAATGCCGATATAAAACGCCGTCACCGTTGGATAAGGGGCGACTGGCAGATTGCAAGATGGTTGTTTCCTAATGTTCCTGCTCCTGACAAAAGATTTAAAAGAAATCCGCTTTCTGCTTTATCACGCTGGAAAATATTTGATAATCTCCGCCGAAGTCTGGTGCCATTCTCGTTTGTATTGTTATTGTTATTTGGCTGGCTCCTGTCGCCTGCTGCATGGTTCTGGACATTTACAGTGCTTGGCATTATTACATCTTCTTCTATTATTACTTTTCTTTGGGAGCTATGGCGTAAGCCAACTGATATCTTATTATTTCAGCACCTGATGTTTTCTTTAAAGACCGGGATGATTAATTTTATTCATCACCTGCTCAACTTTATTTTTCTGCCTTATGAAGCATTGATATACATGGATGCCATCCTGCTTACCGGGTGGCGGATGTTTATTTCAGGCCGCAAATTATTGGAGTGGAGCCCTTCGGTAAATGTTATCAACACTGTGCCCAAAACACTTCCTGCAGCTTATTTATCAATGTGGACAGAACCTGTATTTGCTTTGGGGATACTGTGTTATTTAATGCACTACTCCAGCATTGCATTGATCATTCAAATACCTGTATTGATGATTTGGATGCTGGCGCCTGCATTTGCATGGCTGCTAAGCCATCCCGGAAGACGAAAGAAATATAATATCAGCAATGAACAAACTCTGATGCTTCAAAAACTGTCCAGGAAAATATGGGCTTTCTTTGAAGAATTTGTTACCCGGCAGGATAACTGGCTGCCGCCGGATAATTACCAGGAACATCCTGCAGGTGTAATTGCACACCGTACTTCACCAACTAATATTGGGTTGGCGCTTTTGGCCAATCTTACCGCTTATGATTTTGGATACATTTCATCAGGCTCTTTGATTGAACGTACTGCACACACACTTAACAGCATCAAACTATTAGAAAAATACCGGGGGCATCTTTTTAATTGGTATGATACTATTTCTCTTGTTCCATTATCGCCCCGGTATATCTCTACTGTTGACAGCGGAAACTTTGTTGGTCATCTCATTACATTAAAGCAGGCTTTATTTTCCCTGCCGGAGGATAAAATATTTTCTCTAAAAGTTTTTGACGGGTTATCTGATACCGCAGCAATATTGCTGGCAAAAGAAGAAAAACAAATCGTCATCCGCCAGTTTCAAAAAGAATTGGAAGATATCAAATTGACTGCTCCATCTACCCTGCAGGATGCAAAGCGTAGTATGAATAAACTGCAGCTGTCATTTAATAATATCCTGTCAGCGTTTAGTGCTCATGAAGAACAGGATAGTGAGACATTCAGGTGGGTGGAAAAATTAGGGAGCCAGATAAATGAAATCAATAATGACCTTGGCATACTGGCTCCATGGATTCTGCTTACTCCACCTTCTGAAGTGTTGAGTGAAATACAGGCATTACTATCGTATATACCTACCCTAACAGAACTGGCTGCTGTGCCGGCAGTATTGTTACCAGGTGTAAGAGTTTATTATTCACCTGGTAATTCTTCTGAAGAAAACGAATGGCTCGATGCTTTTGTAACCGGAATCATAACCGCAGGAAAAAGAGCCAGGGAAAGGATCCTGCTGATAGAAAGCCTTACCCGTTTATGTGTTGAGTTATCAAATGTGGACTATGATTTTTTGTATGACAGGTCACAGCATCTGTTATCCATTGGTTACAATGCTGATGAACACCGCAGGGATAACAGCTATTACGATCTCCTTGCTTCCGAAGCAAGGCTTAGTACTTTTGTAGCCATTGCCCAGGGTAAATTACCACAGGAAAGCTGGTTTGCTTTAGGCAGGCAATTAACCAATGTTGGTGCTGCACCGATCCTTGTTTCGTGGAGTGGTTCTATGTTTGAATACCTGATGCCGATGCTGGTAATGCCATCTTACGAAAACACCATCCTCGACCAGACACATAAAGCAGTGGTGGCAAAACAAATTGATTATGGAAAAAGACGTGGAGTGCCCTGGGGCATTTCAGAGTCAGGATATAATATGGTGGATACCAGTTTGAATTACCAGTACCGTGCATTTGGTGTGCCGGGGCTTGGCCTCAAGCGTGGGCTGGGAGAGGATTTGGTGATCTCTCCTTATTCAACTGTGATGGCATTGATGGTAATGCCGGAAGAAGGATGTGATAACCTGGAACTATTATCTAAAGAAGGTTTCGAGGGCGAATATGGTTTTTATGAAGCCATTGATTATACCGCATCCCGTTTACCAAGAGGAAAGACGAATGTAGTCATCCGTTCTTTCATGGCTCATCACCAGGGCATGAGTTTATTATCCTTATCCTACCTGCTGCTTGATCAGCCTATGCAAAAAAGATTTGAAGCAGAAGTTCAATTTCAGTCAGCTTTATTGTTGCTGCAGGAACGTATCCCGAGGGTATCTACTTTTTATTCTCCCAGTGTACACACCACCGACAGCAGCACCATGGCCATTGATGTAAATGAAAATCCGATAAGGGTAATCAATACACCACATACGCCTTTGCCTGAAGTTCAATTGTTATCCAATGGCAGTTACCATGTAATGGTAACCAATGCAGGCGGGGGCTACAGCAGGTGGAAAGATATTGCCGTAACAAGATGGCGGGAAGACGTGACCTGTGATAATTGGGGAACATTTTGTTTTATACGGGATCTTGACAGTAATACTGTTTGGTCTTCTGCACATCAACCAACGCTGCAGGAAGCAGGCTCGTATGAAGCAGTTTTTTCACAAGGGCGTGCCGAGTTCAGAAGGCAGGATAATTCAATAGAAACACATACAGAAATTGTAGTATCGCCGGAAGATGATGTTGAATTAAGACGCATTCATCTTACCAACAGGTCAAGAAAAAAAAGGTATTTAGAAATTACAAGTTATGCAGAAGTGGTACTCACTTCGCCTGCGGCAGATAGTGCACATACTGCTTTCAGCAATCTTTTTGTAGAAACAGAAATCATTGATCAGCGCAACGCCATTGTGTGCAACCGGCGTCCACGTTCGGTGGAAGAACATACGCCTTCCATGTTTCATTTAATGAAAGTACACAATGCAAAAGTGGAAGCTGTTTCTTATGAAACAGACAGGGCAAAGTTTATCGGACGTGGCAATACCATTCACTATCCTTCAGTAATGCAGGAGGATGCTTTACTTTCTAATACACAGGGCCCCGTGCTGGATCCGGTGATTGCCATTCAATACAGGATCATTATTGAACCACAGCAAACAGCCATTGTGGATATGGTGATTGGCATTGCCGAAACAAGGCCGGTTTGCAACAGCCTGGTAGAAAAATACCAGGACAAACATTTAACCGACCGTGGTTTTGAATTGTCGTGGACACACAGCCAGGTTGTATTAAGACAGATCAATGCAGTGGAACCCGATGCCCAATTATACGGCAGGCTGGCAGCTTCTGTTATTTATGCCAATCCTTCTTTACGTGCCGATGCCAATGTCATCATGCGAAATCACCGGGGGCAATCAGGTTTGTGGAGTTATTCTATTTCAGGCGATCTGCCCATCGTTTTATTACAAATTGAAGATGGTGCCAATATTGAATTGGTAAAACAAATGATACAGGCTCATGCTTACTGGCGGCTGAAAGGATTGATGGTTGACCTGGTGATTTGGAATGAAGACCATGGTGGCTACAGGCAGACACTTCAAAACCAAATATTGGGTTTGGTGGTTCCTGCTGCCGGTGCAGAAATGAAAGAGCAGCCCGGTGGAATTTTTATCCGGTCGGCAGATCAGATATCCAATGAAGACCGCATTCTTTTTCAAACAGTGGCAAGGATCATTATATCCGATACTTATGGAACACTGGAAGAGCAAATCGGCAGGCGTGATAAAATGAAAACTCCCATTCCTTATTTCAGCCCAAGTAAATTTTATCCTTCTTTACCAATAGCGAATGCAGCACCAGGTGATCTGCAATTTTTTAATGGCTTCGGTGGATTTTCAAACAATGGAAAAGAATATGTTATTACAACAACAGCATCAAAAGCAACACCAGCGCCGTGGATCAATGTATTGGCCAATCCTGGTTTTGGAACAATCATTTCTGAAAGTGGCCAGAGCTATACCTGGATTGAAAATGCACATGAATTCCGGTTAACACCCTGGAACAATGATGCGGTAACAGACCTGGCAGGAGAAGTTTTTTATATCAGGGATGAAGAGAGCGGAAAATTCTGGTCACCATCACCGTTACAAAGCAAAGGCAAATCATCTTACCTCACCCGTCATGGATTTGGCTACAGTGTTTTTGAGCATATTGAAGATGGCATTCATTCTGAAATGACCGTGTTTGTTGACTTGGAAGCCCCCGTAAAGTTCATAGTGCTTAAACTACATAACAAGTCCGGAAGATCACGCCGCTTATCGGCCACCGGATATATCGAATGGGTATTGGGAGACCTCAGACCCGAATCTCAAATGCATGTGGTAACAGAAATGAATATGGAATATTCCGCTATACTGGCAAGGAATTCTTACAACACAGAATTGCAAAACAAGACGGCTTTTTTTGAAGTGGATGATACTGTTAGCAGTTTCACAGCCGACCGGACTGAATTTATCGGCCGCAATGGATTATTGAGCAATCCGGAAGCAATGAACAAAGCAAAGCTGTCAGGAAAATACGGCGCAGGGCTTGATCCCTGTGCAGCCATACAATCGGCATTTGATCTGCCTGATGATGGTGAACAGGAAATTATTTTTAAACTCGGTGCAGGAAATGATTTTAGCCACGCCATTGATTTGATCAAACAATTTAAAGCTAGTGAGACTGTTTATAAAGCCCTCAGTAACGTACAGGTATACTGGCAGAAAACTTTAGGTGTAATACAGATAACAACACCGGATGCTGCATTGAATATCCTGGCCAACGGGTGGCTCAATTATCAGGCACTTGCCTGCAGAATATGGGCCAGGAGCGGCTTCTATCAATCTGGTGGAGCCTTTGGTTTCAGGGATCAGTTGCAGGATGTATTGTCATTGCTGCATAATAAACCAGGTATTGTAAGAGAGCAAATTATTTTGAATGCATCCAGGCAATTTAAAGAAGGAGATGTGCAGCACTGGTGGCATCCTCCGGTTGGCCGTGGTGTACGTACTACCTGCTCGGATGATTATTTGTGGCTGCCATTTGTTACCGCAAGGTATGTGCTTCATACCGGTGATGCAGAACTGCTGAATGAAAAAATTAATTTCCTGGAGGGACGGTTGCTCAATACAGGAGAAGAGTCTTCTTACGACCTGCCTGTTCCATCCGACCAATTTGCCAACCTGTATAACCATTGCATCAAAGCAATAGAACATGGACTGAAGTTTGGTGAACATGGTTTGCCATTAATGGGCTCTGGCGACTGGAATGATGGCATGGATAAAGTAGGGGAGCATGGTAAGGGCGAGAGTGTGTGGCTGGCATTTTTTCTATATGATGTATTGATGCGTTTTAGCGAAGTGGCTTTATTAAAAGGAGATGCCGCATTTAATAAAAAATGTATTGAACAGGCAAAACTGTTACAAAAAAATATTGAAAAAAATGCCTGGGATGGTGAGTGGTACCGTCGTGCTTATTTTGATGACGGCACACCGTTAGGTGCTGATAGCAATGATGAATGTAAAATTGATTCCATTGCCCAAAGCTGGAGTGTATTATCAAAAGCCGGTGACCGGCAAAGGATACATACCGCCATGCAATCGGCAGGCAAATACCTCATAAAAAAAGATGCCGGTATTATCCAGTTGTTCGATCCGCCTTTTGATAAATCGGCATTGAACCCGGGTTATATAAAAGGTTATGTGCCTGGTGTTCGGGAAAACGGCGGACAATATACCCATGCAGCTATCTGGCTGGTGATGGCTTATGCCGCTTTAAAAGATAGGCAGCAAACATGGCAGCTGTTGCAGATGATCAATCCCATTAACCTGGGCAGGGATGCCGCTTCCATTGTCACTTACAAGGTGGAACCTTATGTAATGGCGGCCGATGTATATGCAGTAAGCACACATAAGGGCCGTGGCGGATGGACCTGGTACACAGGCTCTGCAGGATGGATGTATCAGCTCATTATTGAATCGTTTATGGGAATAAAAAGAACCGGTAATGAATTGAGTTTTGATCCCTGCATCCCGGATGAATGGAATGAGTATAAAATGAGTTATCAATTTATTGATACTACTTACAAGATAATTTTTACAAAAGATAATTATTTAAAAGGGATGAAAGTATTGGTGAATAATGTAGCGCAGGAAAGTAAAACTGTCATATTGGTTAATGATTCAGGGGAGCATTTTGTAAAAGTAGTGTTGGGGGATTTTTAAGAATAACAGGAATTTGAAAATTTAAAAGTTGTAATATTTATGCTGAAAAATTTTATTATTTACTCTTTGCAGTTACTCCAATAATAACGGCAAAATTCCCGTCTATTTTTATCCACCATTATTATCGTTTTCTTTTTCCCGTAACAAAAAAATCCTCCAGTAAGCCTGGAGGATTTTGTATAAATTATTAAACTGAATTAATCTTCACTATCAACTCTTCCAATCTTTCTTCCAAAAACTACTAAATGAATAACAGCAAATGCCAATGAAATATACAGCAGGGTTCTGTCAGTTTCAAACCCAACTGTGTATTGATGCAGGAAACCCACTATAATCAATAACAGGCAAAGTGCCAGGCTTGTGTAACGGGCTATCCGCATTCCTTTTCTGTTATCGGTACCATTACCTAAATGGCTGTGCTTAGCCCCATACACCAGGTAAATGTCCATGCCAATCAGCATCCAAACCAATAAACGGATCCAGGTATCCATAGGAAGGAATACCATCATAAATAAGCAAACGAATATCCCTAAAATTGGAACTAAAGGAACCAATGGTGTTTTGAATGCTCTTGGCAATTCAGGCATTTTTTTACGCATCACCCAAACACCAATACATACTAATATAAATGCAAAAAGTGTTCCTATACTTGTCATTTCACCAACAACACGGGCCGGAACAAAAGCTGCAAAAAGACTTACAAAAACCATGAATAGTAAATTGCTTTTTGCCGGAGTTTGTGTTGTAGGATTAACTGCAGAAAATATTTTAGGTATCAAACCATCTTTACTCATACTAAAAAATACCCTGCTTTGTCCCATCAGCATTACCAATATTACAGAGGCATAGCCTGCAAGAATGGCTACCAGAATGGCACGGTTCAACCATGGATAATCCGGGTGTATAACTCCTGCAGCATCTGCCGTACCCATGTGGTCAATTGCTATTGCAACCGGGGCAATACCATCTTTACCTGCAAAAGTTGTGTAACTGGTGACACCAGTCATTACGTGGGCAAATAGGATATACAAAACAGTGCAGATAGCAAGAGATCCTAAAATTCCCCAGGGCATATCCCGTTTAGGGTTTTTTGCTTCCTGTGCTGCAGTACTTACTGCATCAAATCCGATGTAGGCAAAAAATACAATTGCTGCTGCCCTGATGATACCGCTAAACCCGAAGTTGCCAAATTTTCCAGCGTTATCAGGAATGTATGGATTGTAATTACTCTTATTAATATATTTCCATCCTAAGAAAATGAAAACAAGTACCACTGTAATTTTTAATCCTACTATAACAGCATTAACAGAAGCACTCTCTTTAGTTCCTTTCATTAATAAAAGGCTCATTAAAACAATTATAAAAACGGCTGGTAAATTAATGATACCTCCATCCCATGGGCCAACAGTAAGGCTTTCGGGAAGATGAATATCGAAGCCAGCTAAAAATTTCACAAGATAACGGCTCCAGCTAATGCCTACAGTGGCTGCACCTACAGCATATTCCAACACCAGGTCCCAGCCAATGATCCATGCAATAAATTCACCCATCGTTGCATAAGAATAAGTGTAAGCACTGCCTGCTACTGGAATCATGGAAGCAAATTCAGCATAACATAATCCGGCAAACAAACAGCCCAATGCAGCTACTATAAATGAAATGGTAATGGCTGGCCCTGCATGATTAGCAGCGGCCATACCGGTAATTGAAAACAAACCGGCACCAATGATAGCTCCGATTCCCAGTGCAATTAAACCGCCGGCACCCAATGTTCTTTTTAATGTATGGCTGCCCGTTTCCTGTGCTTCATTCATCAATGCTTCCATTGGTTTTTTCACAAATAAACTCATAGTATATGTTGGTTTTGATAAATTAATGATTTGGAAAAATAAGGAATAAATTTTAATAACCCAATCAGTATCGTTTTTTTGTGGAGCAGCGGTTGATAACAACTATTAAATATTATATTGCAAAACTAATTGCTGATTATGCACCATGCTCCTCAAAAGCGAAGTAAACTTACACTCTATATTGGTATTGCATTGCTGCTGGGTATTGTTGCCGGGTTTATTTTAAATAAAACTTATGTTGGGCAAGAGAACTTCAATATTACAAATACAGAAATAAAACAACAACAGATTTTACAACGGTTGAAGAAATATGAAAAAGAGAAAGATCCTGTAACCGTTCAAAATTTGAAAAAGCTAAAATCTCTTATACTTGCTGTTAAAGCGGCATCAGAACTTAATTTTATAAATAATGAAAGTGATAGCGGTTATTTAAAATTAAGTAATGACTTAGCTGATTCATTAAAATTAATTGAAAGCGAACTCTCACTACAAATTGATACATCTTCTTATCCTTATAAAGTTATCAAATTTCAAAAAGAAGCATTGTCTCAACAAAAAAATGATTATCTGAAAGCCCGTGATAAAAAGCTGGAATGGTTAACTATCCTGGCAGATATTTTTTTACGGTTGATCAAAATGATTGTGGCACCATTGGTATTTACAACATTGGTAGTGGGCGTTGCAAAACTGGGAGATATTAAAGCTGTTGGCAGGATTGGCGGAAAAACTTTGTTGTGGTTTCTCAGCGCTTCTTTACTGAGTTTATTGCTGGGAATGATTTTGGTAAACCTTTTTGAGCCGGGCATTTCCATGCACTTAATACTTCCTGATAGTACTGTCAATACAGGCATTGATAAAGCAGCTCTTACCATCAAAGATTTTTTCTATCATGTTTTTCCGGCGAGTGTGGTTGATGCGATGGCGAAGAATGAAATATTGCAGATAGTAGTTTTTGCATTGTTCTTTGGTGTGGCAGCAGCAGCGCTGGGAGATATTGCAAAACCTGTTGTGAAAGCATTGGATGCAACAGCGCATGTGATTTTAAAAATTACCGGTTATGTAATGCACTTTGCACCGATAGCGGTTTTTGGTGCTATGAGTGCCATCATTGCAAAGCAGGGCATTGGCATTTTAAAAACCTATTCCATTTTTATTGGTGAGTTTTATTTTGGGCTGGCCATACTTTGGCTCACTTTAATTTTAATTGGTTCGCTGTTTATAAAGAAACGGGTGTTTACTTTAATCAAACGCATGAGGGAACCAATATTACTGGCTTTCAGTACCGCCAGCAGTGAAGCCGCTTTTCCAAAAACAATGCTGGAACTGGAACGTTTTGGCTGCAGGGATAAGATTGTAAGTTTTGTATTGCCGCTGGGTTATTCTTTTAATTTGGATGGCAGCATGATGTACATGACATTTGCTTCTTTATTCATAGCACAGAGTTATGGTATGCACATTCCTTTACCAACGCAGTTAACCATGCTGCTGGTGCTGATGCTTACCAGTAAAGGGATTGCCGGTGTGCCGAGGGCTTCGCTGGTTGTGATAGCCGGAACATTGGCCACCTTCAATATACCGGAAGCAGGCATAGCTTTGTTGTTAGGAATAGATCCTTTATTAGACATGGGCAGAAGCGCCACCAATGTAGTGGGCAACAGCATTGCCACTGCGGTGGTAAGTAAGTGGGAAGGTGAATTGAAAGAGGGATAGTTTTATTTAAAATCATTTAATCATTATTATGATGAAGAAAATATTTTTGCTTTGTTTGGTTTTGTGTGGACTGATTAATTTTTGTTTTTCGCAAATTGATTCTTTAAGGCTCACTATTCAGAATCAATATGAAGCTTCTGTTGACGAGGCTGCTGTTATATTAGTAAGCAATGGAAATAAATTTATTACAGACAAGGACGGGCATTTAGTTATCCCGGCTTCTAAAAATGATGCTGTCAGAATCGAATATACGGGTTATGATTCTGCAGCAGTTTCGTTGCAAAAAATTACTAAAGAAAATGTACTGAAAGTAAAAAAGAATTTCAGCTGGAAAGATTTACTAACGCCAATGTTTTATATCATCAATGGCGGGCTGTGGCTGATACTGTTTATCATCTTTGCAGAAACAGGTTTGTTTGCCGGTTTCTTTTTACCTGGCGACAGCTTGCTTTTTGTTGCAGGCATTTACAACAGGGAATTGGTAGGAACGATATTTCCTTTTATTGAAAATGATTATGCCCAACTATTGGTTTTGTGGTTGTTGATTTCTGTTGCCGGTATCATTGGCAATACCGTTGGGTTTTGGTTTGGAAGAAAAGTTGGGCCTGCCATGTATTCATGGAAAGACAATTTGTTATTCAAACAAAAATATTTGCAGCAGGCACATGAGTTTTATGAGAAGCATGGTGGTGGCGCTATCGTCTTCGCAAGGTTCCTGCCCATCATCCGAACCTTTGCACCCATTGTAGCCGGTATTGTAGATATGGATAAAAAGAAATTTAGTTTTTATAACATTGTTGGATGTTTTGCCTGGGTGTTGAGTATGTTGCTGGCCGGTCATTTTTTACAAAAATGGATATTGTCGCAATTTCATTTTGATCTAAAACGGCACCTCGAAGTAATTGTGATTGGCATTGTGCTCATCACTACAGCACCTGTTATCATCCAATTATTTTTTGGCAAGAAAAAAAATAATACCAATCACACCACAATTGCATGACCAAACAATCCACTTCCATTTTCAACATCACAGTATTAGTAGCGGCATTGGGCTATTTTGTTGACATCTACGATTTATTATTATTCGGTATTGTAAGAGTAAATAGTTTAAAGGAACTTGGCCTGGATGATGCCATGGTAAAATCATCAGGAGAATTTATCATCAGTGTGC
Source organism: Chitinophagaceae bacterium (assembly GCA_031368105.1). Taxonomy (GTDB): domain Bacteria; phylum Bacteroidota; class Bacteroidia; order Chitinophagales; family Chitinophagaceae; genus Ferruginibacter. Next base: position 11,831 of record JANLQY010000125.1, on the reverse strand, counting down.
AAATGGCAGGCTTGCTGATTGGCGGTATTATCTGGGGAATAATGGGTGATAAAAAAGGAAGGCTGAGTGTTTTGTTTGGCTCCATTATTTTGTATTCGGTTGCCAATATATTTAATGGGTTTGTTCAAACTACTAATCAGTATGCGCTGGTAAGATTCTTTGCTGGCGTGGGTTTGGCAGGAGAGCTTGGAGCTGGAATTACTTTAGTGTCAGAATTGGTTAGTAAAGAAAAAAGAGGTCTCAGCACTTCATTGGTGGCAGGGATTGGGTTGACTGGCGCTGTGGTAGCATTTTTTATTTCCCAAAATTATCATTGGCGTACCTGTTATTTTATCGGTGGGGGATTAGGGTTTTGTTTGTTGCTGTTGCGTATATCTGTTTTTGAAAGTGGTATGTTCAACCAGGTAAAAAAACAAAATATTGTAAGGGGTGATTTCAGTATGTTTTTTACCAACCGTACCCGGTTTAAAAAATATATGCTGGCAATTTTAATTGGGTTGCCTACCTGGTATGTAATCGGCATTCTCATTACTTTTTCCAATGATTTTGGAAGAGAGTTTGGATTTACTGAAAAAGTATTACCCGGCAAATCTACAATGTTTGCTTATGCGGCTATCTCCGTTGCAGACCTGCTGGTTGGCTTTGTAAGCCAGTGGTTAAAGAGCCGGAAAAAAGCATTGTACCTGTTTTATGTTTTCACCATCATAGCAGTTATCTTTTTCTTTAACCAGTACAATGGTACTCCTGCAGGTATGTATGTGATATGTGCTGCGTTGGGCTTTGGCACCGGCTTCTGGGCCATCTTTGTTACGATGGCTGCAGAACAGTTTGGTACTAATCTCCGGGCTACAGCTGCTACTACAGTGCCTAATATGGTGAGGGGTTCTTTGCCATTAGTGATCTTACTTTTCAAAGGATTACAATCAGCAACAGGTAATTATATTACTGCAGCCTGGGTTACAGGAGTAATCATTATGTCCATCAGCATTGTTGCAGTTTGGTTTACCGAAGAAACTTTTGGCAAAGATTTGAATTATACAGAATCGTAGCAGCCTGTTAATTTATTGATAATCCCCGGTAATAATTTTCTGGCAACTGTTTTTTTTAATTTGCTTTATGAAATGATATACAAACAATTTACAGCAGTTCTTATTTGTTCGGTGGTTACACTTGCTGCATATGCTCAAACAATCGAAACAAATATTACTTACACCAACAGTATTTCTGGTGCTGACAACAGGTTTATTGTATATGCGGCAAAGCAAAATTTAGCCATCACAAATTTTGAAGGGAAACCGGATTCAAACAATGATGCAGTCGCCATCACTTCATCAGGATTTTTATTTAAGGCAGGTTTCAGAAATAAAAATGGCAAAGCTATTCTTAACATACTGGTGGATTGCAGTTTCGACAAGCAGTTATCCTGGATGAAAGACAAAGGAAAGAATGAGTATATTCTCAATCATGAGCAGCATCATTTTGACATCAGCTATATCAGTACATTGCTATTTATTAAAAAATTAAAACAGGCCAGTCTTACTGTAGATAATTATAAAGAGCAGCTGCAAACAATTTATAACAACGCTATAAACAACATGGAGCAGTTGCAAAGTAAATACGATACAGAAACAAGTAACGGCCTGCTAAAAGACAAGCAGGAAATGTGGAACAGCAAAATCAATCAACAGCTTGCCTCGTTGATTAGTGAATAACAACTAATTTTTTCGATTATTTTTTTTTGTTGCTAAAAAGGTTTCAAAATCTTTCAGGCTGAAGCTGCTCAGATTTTGTTCTTTTGTTACCATCGCTTTTTGTGCAGACAGTACACCATAATCAATGTCATCAAACCCTTGCGTAGTATGTGCATCCGGGTCAATGGAGATTAATACATTTTTTTCAAGGGCGTATTCAATATGCCGCCAGTCAATGTCCAGCCTGCTGGGATGAGCATTTAGTTCTATCACTACTTTGTGGGCAGCACAGGCATCAATAATTTTTTTATGGTCAACAGGGTAACCCTTCCGACTCAGCAACAGCCTGCCTGTCATGTGGCCCAATATAGTTGTGTACGGATTTTGAATGGCATTCATCAAACGCATCATGGCTTTTTCTTCTGTCATTTTCAAATTAGAATGTACTGAAGCAATTATCAGGTCGAATGTAGAAAGCACCCCATCGCTATAATCAAGGTTACCGTCATTTAAAATATCACTCTCAATACTTTTGAAAATTTTAAAAGGAGCCAGCTTGCTGTTTAGCTCATCTACATAATAATGCTGTTCTTTAATTCTTTCCTCATTTAAGCCTTTAGCATAAAAAGCGCTTTTGCTGTGATCGCTTATCACGAGGTATTCAAACCCTTTTGCGATGGCTGCCTTTGCCATCTCTTCAATGGTATTGCTGCCGTCGCTCCAGTCGCTGTGGCTGTGTATAATGCCTTTAATATCTGTGGGCTGAATTACTTCAGGTAATGCAGCTTCTTTAGCCTTCATTATTACCTCCGCAGTTTCCCTTAAAAATTCAGGAATAAAATTTATTTGTGCTGCAGTGAAAATTGCTTTTTCAGTTTTACAATTATTATAATCCACCGTTGGAAAAGCATGGATAAATTCTGTTGAGCATCCTTTTACAAATACTTCTTTTATAAAATCTTTTTTATCACAACTGTGCAGCCTGATCTTTGGGCCAAGGGAAGCTTTGTATAAAATATTGGTTTCGTTTTTTTCTAACAATTCGAAATCTTCTGTTGCAGATAATTTATTTTCTACATCATTCACATCATTATCAATTACAATTTCTAATTCATCAATAATCTCCAAATGCCTTTTATATGCCCCCGTAAATTCAATTTTATTTGTGGAAAAGATTTTTTTAAAAAAGCTTTTTAAAGGCGCTGCAATCACCTCCATTTGGGCAAAAAGAAAACTTCCTTTGCTTTTTAAATAAAATTCAATGGTCTCAATTACGTTCGTTTGGGTCTTTTCTCCGAAGCCTTTATACAATTTTAAACGGTTTTCTTTACAGGCATATAACAATTCTCCCACCGTTTCTATTTCCATTTCTTTCCAGATGGTGGCAATTTTTTTAGGCCCAATTCCTTTTATGTTTAGCATTTCTAAAATGCCTTCCGGTGTTTTTTCAATGAGGTCATTTAAAATTTTCAGCTCGCCTGTTTCTAATAATTCTATTACTTTTTTTCCGGTTGATTCACCAATTCCTTTTATGGAAAATAATTTTTCTCTCGGGGTTTCACTTAACTGCATTGGCAGTTTATCAATGGTAAATGCTGCCGAAGAATAAGACTTTGCTTTAAAACTATTCTCTCCATGAATGTCCGTCAATTTGGCTAAGAGTGAGAAGCAGTCTGCTATCTGAGAGTTATCCATAAATTACTTTTAATAAAATCCGGGAATAAAATGAAGTATTGAATGGTAAAGATACTATTTGGGAAATGGATTTTTTATTGCCTGCTGCAATTTTAAATAATGAAATGGATGGGGGATTGTAAAACAAAAAGTCCCGGCAACTTGCCAGGACTTTCTTATTAGTTTTTGCTTTTGAAAAATTACTTTTTCTTTGCAGCAGCTTTTTTAGGAGCGGCTTTTTTTGCAGCTTTTTTAGGAGCAGCTTTTTTTGCTGGAGCAGCTTTTTTAGGAGCAGCTTTTTTTGCTGGAGCAGCTTTTTTAGGAGCAGCTTTTTTTGCAGCTTTTTTTGCAGTTGCCATGTTTTTAAAATTTAATGGTTAGTAAATAATACCTTAAAAATAAAAACATTTTTTAATCTGCCAAAAAAAACTTTTTATTTATGCAGATACTTCAACAGCATTTACAGAAATAGTACTCTTATCTCCTTTGCCTTTTCTAAATTCTACCACACCATCTGTTAATGCAAAAATGGTAAAGTCTTTTCCAAGACCAACATTTTTTCCAGGATGATAAACCGTGCCACGCTGACGAACAATGATGTTACCAGCAATAGCAGATTGACCACCATAAATTTTTACACCTAATCTTTTGCTTTGTGAATCTCGGCCGTTTTTTACCGAGCCTTCACCTTTTTTATGTGCCATGTTATTTTAATTTATTCTTTTATTAGTTTATGGATTCAACCATTATTGTTGTCTAAAAATTAAGCGATAAAAAAGTAAATTTTTCACCACAGTAATAATTTAAAACAGTAACCCAATTAAGCAATTTCAGTTACCTGAATTTTTGTGTAGTGGGTACGGTGACCATGCTTTTTGCGAAAGCCTTTTCTTCTTTTCATTTTAAAGGCAATTACTTTGTCGCCTTGTACCAGCTCACTAAGTATTTGCGCTTTTACTACAGCTTTTACAGCCGTGCCAATGGCGATGGTTCCGGCGTTGTCAGTCATCAGAACTTCTGCGAACTCAACATTGTCACCACTTTTGCCTTCAATACGGGGTACATACAGACTGTCACCTGCTTTTACTTTAAATTGCTGTCCCGCTATTTTTACTACTGCTAACATATATACCAATTTTAGGACGGCGAAGGTAAAGTATTTCTCTTCAAATTGAATAATTTTTTAAAGGCTTTTTCAGCATAACCAGCTAATAGCTGCTTTTCTACTGGGTTTTTACGGTTAATGCAGCAGTAATTGGATGAGTTTCAAAGTTTTCCGGCAGCAAATGGAAAGGTATTATATTCGCCAATCGTTATGAAAAAATTGCTTTTCCCCTTTCAGGCGGCATTCTCGGTGTATGGGTTTCTTCTTTTTATAGCCATACTCTTAGTCATATTTCCTCTTGTGGTGGCGGCATCCTTTTTTGGTAAAATAAAAGGCGGCAACTTTATTTACAAACTGTGCCAGCTTTGGGCGGATATCATCATGCCTTTATGGGGCATCAGGTACACTAATATATATGAAGCACCGCATGATGCCAACAGGCAGTATATTTTTGTATTCAACCATATCTCTTTCATAGATATACCGATTATTATGAAAGCAATCCGGAAACAACATTTTCGTATTTTGGGAAAAGCAGAACTTGCGAAAGTTCCAGTGTTTGGTTTTATCTACCGGCAAACGGTGGTGATGGTGGACAGGAGCAATACAGAAAAAAGAGCCAGTAGTGTGAAACTATTAAAGTCTGTTATTAATAAAGGAATATCGGTGGTGATTGCACCCGAAGGTACTTTCAACATGACAGGGAAACCGTTAAAGGAATTTTATGATGGTGCTTTCAGGGTGGCTATAGAAACACAGACATCAGTAAAGCCAATATTATTTTTAGATGCTTATGATCGGTTGAATTATAAAAGTATTTTTTCTCTTGCGCCGGGAAGATCAAGGGCAGTGTACCTGGAAGAAATAAGTGTGGAAGGATTGACAATAAAAGATGTGCCAACGCTGAGGGATAAGGTTTACAAAATGATGGATGAAAAACTTATTCAGTACAAGGCAACCTGGATAGAGCATGAATAATTCAGTAGATTTTTATTAAGTCAATTCATTTTTTAATAAACAATCTGAAATTTTTTTACAAATTAATGAGTGCCGGCAAGCAAATATCTTTTGACGATAATTCTATAATGGAAGCAGTTAACTCCTACGCAGAAGTTATCCTGCCACTGGCTTTGCCCAAAACTTATACTTATGCCGTACCGGAAAGTTTTGCCGGCAAAATAAAAATTGGCTGCAGGGTAGAAGTGGTGCTTGGCAAAAACAAACGCTACGCAGGTATTGTAAAATCGATCAGTAAAGAGGCACCGCCTTATGAAACCAAGCCCATCTTAAATGTGCTGGATGATGAACCGGTATTGTTTCCACAGCAATTGAAATTGTGGAATTGGATGAGCAGCTATTATATGTGCAGCGAAGGAGAAGTGATGGCAGCTGCATTGCCGGCGCATTTTAAATTAAGCAGCGAAACAATCGTATTGTTTAATGAAGACTACGGAGATGATTTTACTGATTTGAACAATGATGAATACCTAGTGGCAGAAGCCTTGCAAATAAAAACACAATTGAGTTTAAGTGAAGTGCAGCAGATACTGGATATCACCCATGTGTACCCGGTAATAAAAAACCTTATTGAAAAAAGAGTTTGTATTGTATGGGAGGCATTGAGTGAACGCTATAAAAGCAAGAAAGAAAATTTTATTTTGCTCAATCCTGTTTATGACAATGAAGATGCGTTGAGTGACTTAATGAACCACTGGACAAAAGCGCCGAAGCAAATGGAATTGTTGTTAAGCTACCTGCATTTAATAAAAACAGAAGGAGAGGTTACTCAAACTCAACTTTTAAAAAAATCCGGTGCCACAGCCGCACAATTGAAAGGGCTTAGTGATAAAAATATTTTGCTGATAGAAAAGCGGAGTGTGGACAGGATCAAGGCAATGCCGAAATCCATGGAAACAAATTTTGATCTCAGCATGGCACAGCAAAAAGCATTGAGCCAGGTGGAGCAAAGTTTTAGCACAAAAAATATTTGTTTGCTGCATGGCATTACCAGCAGCGGCAAAACACAGTTGTACATCAAGCTGATTGAATCATACTATAATAAAGGTAAACAGGTATTGTACCTGCTTCCTGAAATTGCACTGACTGCTCAAATGATCCGGCGGCTGCAAATCCATTTTGGCGGCAACATTGCAATTTATCATTCTAAATTTAACAACAACGAAAGAGTAGAGTTGTGGAATAAAATTAAGACGGGTGAAATAAGAATTGTGCTGGGCGCAAGGAGTGCCTTGTTCCTGCCGTTTAAAGATTTGGGACTGGTAGTGGTGGACGAAGAACATGACAGTTCTTTTAAGCAGCAGGATCCTGCGCCACGTTACAATGCAAGGGATGCAGCTGTTTATTATGCTTCGCTCTTTGATGCAAAAGTATTACTGGGAAGCGCTACACCTTCGGTGGAAACTTATTTTAATACACAAAAAGATAAGTATGGTTTGGTAGAATTGAATGAAAGGTTTGGTGGAATTTTATTGCCCGAAATAGAAATGATTGATACCAGGAAAGTGGTACAAAAAGGAAAAGTAATGTTGTCACCACAACTGAAAGAAGCGGTAGAAAAAACAGTAGCCAACGGAAGGCAGGTAATCCTTTTTCAAAACAGGCGGGGTTATTCGCCTTACTTAATTTGCGGCACCTGCGGTTATTTGCCACAGTGCAAAAATTGTGATGTTACTTTAACGCTGCATAAATATTCTAACAAACTGCATTGTCATTATTGCGGCACTACCTATCCAAAAATAGTGGAGTGTCCTGCCTGCGGTACTGTAAGCTGGATAGAGAAAAATTTTGGTACAGAAAAAATAGAAGAACTGCTGGAGACAGAGTTTCCGAATTTACGGGTTGCCAGGATGGATGTAGATTCTGTAAAAGGAAAGACTGCCCACGACAGCCTGATAAAATTATTTGAACAGCAGCGGATAGATGTGCTGGTGGGTACACAAATGCTGGTGAAAGGATTGGATTTTGAAAAGGTAAGCCTGGTGGGTATCTTAGATGCTGATGGCTTGTTGAGTTTTGCCGATTTCAGGGTGAATGAAAGGGCTTTTCAATTGATGGAGCAGGTGAGTGGCCGGGCTGGAAGAAAAGATGAACGTGGAAAAGTATTGATACAAACTACACAGTTAAATCACCCGGTACTGCAGTTTGTGCAGCAGCATGATTACAAAAAAATGTACGAATACGAATTGGAAAACAGGCGACAGTTTTTTTACCCACCCTTCAGCAGGATCATTCAAATTACGTTGAAGCATAAGGTAAAAGAAGTGGTGGATGATATGGCAGAAAAATTGGGTGCTGCTTTGCAAAAAGACCTGCACAATTTTGTAGTAGGGCCGGCAGCGCCGGTGGTAAGCCGTATCCGAAACCAATACCTGATGGAACTGCTGATAAAACTGCCGCTGGATATGAAACAGATACAACGATACAAACAGGTAATACGCAACCACTTTAATTTATTGCTTGCAGAAAAACGGTTTAAAGGAGTGGTGATGATTGCAGATGTGGATGCTCAATAAAGTTATGAGTGATTGGTTATGAGTTGGTGGCAATTAAATAATTAAAAGCTTTTATTAAAAATGCAAATACAGGAAAATATATCGCTTAAAAAGTATAACACATTTGGCATTGATGTGCAGGCTGCTTATTTCAGCAATTTTAAAACTGTTGATGAAGCAATTGAACTGCTTGAACAAAAGCACTTATCACTCATCACTCATCACTCATCACTCGTTCTTGGCGGCGGCAGTAATATTTTATTCACCGGTAATTTTAACGGGCTGGTTTTAAAAAATGAAATCGGTGGTATTGAAAAAGTAAAAGAAGATGAAACGTATGTTTATATCAAGGCTGGCGCTGGGGTTAACTGGCACCAGTTGGTACTGCACTGCATACAAAATAATTGGGCAGGCGTAGAAAATTTATCATTGATACCCGGCAATGTGGGGGCTTCTCCCATGCAGAATATTGGTGCTTATGGCGTGGAAATAAAAGATGTGTTTTATGAGCTGGAAGCATTGCATGTGGAAGATAAAAATATTGTTCAATTCAATTTGAATGATTGTGCATTTGGCTACCGGGAAAGTGTGTTTAAAAGAAAATATAAAAACCAGTTCATCATTACCGGTCTTACTTACCGGCTCAATAAAAAACCTGTTTTCAATACATCTTACGGAGCCATTGAAGAGGAACTGGAAAAGATGAATATAAAAGAATTAAGCATTCAGGCTGTTTCACAAGCTGTCGTTAATATCCGAAGCAGCAAATTGCCAAATCCTGTGGAGATCGGCAATGCAGGGAGCTTTTTTAAAAATCCTGAAATAGATAAAACCTTGTTTGAAAAATTAAAATCAACTGATGAAAAAATCGTTGGCTATTCGTTAGAAAATGGAAAAGTAAAATTAGCTGCAGGCTGGCTGATAGAGCAATGTGGCTGGAAAGGGTATCGCAAAGGAGATGCAGGCTGCCACAGCAGGCAGGCCTTGGTGCTGGTAAATTATGGCAATGCTGCAGGTGAAGAAATATATTCACTGAGTGGTGAGATAATACAATCGGTGAAAGAAAAATTTGGGGTGGAATTGGAAAGGGAAGTTAATGTAATTTAGACGGTAAACAGGCTCGTTTAATCACGGATAAGTAAGCATTTGTGCTGTCAAATTAATTAAAAAAAATCCACGATGAAAGCCCTTTGTAAACAGGTACATCATCCTGGAGCATCATATAAATTCAACAATAAATAATTTTAACGATAGCGGTCGTTGGGTTTATTAAAACCGCCTGGTCTGTCGAAGCCACCTGGCCTGCTGTTTCCACCTGGTCTGCCGCCGGCACTGGGTGGGCCACTTCTTTCTTCTGCTTCTTTTACTACCAAAGGTTTTTTGCCGAGGGAAATATCATTCAATCCTTCAATGGCATCTCTTGCTTCTGAAGTCACCATCATTTCTACAAAACCAAATCCTTTGCTCTTTCCAGTTTCTTTATCCATCGCCACTTTGGCGGAGGTTACGGTACCAAATTTTTCAAATATCTCTTCTAGCTCTGCATCATCAAGATCATAGGGTAAACCGGCTACAAAAATTTTCATTTCAATTAGTTTTTGTAAATGTACGGAACTATTTTTCTTTCGGTACGGATGATGCCTAAAAAAATATACTATTTATTTAGTGGTTAAAAAAAATGCTCAACAAGTAATTTTTTTTATTCCCCTTTTATCTTTTACCTTTTAGCAAATTTTTTTTATGAGAAAAATAATCCTTTTCTTTTTACTTCTTACTTCACAGTTAGTAAAGGCTCAAAACTCATCCCTCCGTAATAAAATCATTACCGCTGCTGATAAAATTCAGCAAAAAGTAATTGACTGGCGCCGGGACATACATGAACACCCGGAACTCGGCAACCATGAAACAAGGACAGCAGCACTCATTTCAAAAGAACTGCAGGCGCTGGGGATAGATGTAACAACAGGTGTGGCACACACCGGCGTGGTCGGAATTTTAAAAGGCGGAAAACCTGGTCCTGTCGTGGCTTTACGGGCAGATATGGATGGACTGCCGGTAATAGAAAGGGTGCCGTTAGCTTTTGCATCTAAAGTAAAATCTATTTACAATGGTAATGAAGTAGGGGTGATGCATGCCTGCGGACATGACAGCCATGTGGCTATTTTATTGGGAGTAGCCACCGTTTTAAGGGGTATGAAAAACGAGCTGAAAGGTACGGTGAAATTTATTTTTCAACCTGCAGAAGAAGGAGTTCCGAGGGGGGAAGAGGGCGGTGCAGAACTGATGGTGAAAGAAGGTGTGATGGAAAATCCAAAAGTGGAAGTGATATTCGGTTTGCATATCCGTTCACAAACAGAAGTGGGTACCCTTACATACCGGCCAGGCGGTATCTATGCAGGAGCAAATGATTTTAAAATTACCGTCAAAGGTAAGTCGGCCCATGGTGCTTATCCTTGGTCGTCTGTTGATCCCATTGTTGTATCTGCACAAATCATCAGCAGCCTGCAAACTATTGTAAGCCGTAATTTAAACGTTACAGAAAATGCCGGTGTGGTTACGGTTGGTGTTATCAATGGCGGCGTTCGAAATAATATCATTCCTGAGCAGGTGGAGATGCTGGGTACCGTCCGAACCCTCAGTAATGCTGATGAAAAAATGATGGTGGAAAGAGTAAAGCAGGTGGTCATTAAAACAGCCGAAGCAGCAGGTGCAACCGCCGAAGTATTGATACCTTACAGTACCCATTATCCCATTACTTACAACGATCCTGCATTGACAGCAAAAATGCTTGCATCCTTACAAAACACTGCAGGTGCTAGTAATGTGAAACTGTCACCTGCACATACCGGTGCAGAAGATTTTTCATTTTACCAGCAAAAAGTACCCGGCCTTTTTTTCAATCTTGGCGGTATGCCCAAAGGGGGAGATCCTTTAAAAGCCCCCAGTCATCACACGCCAGATTTTTATATTGATGAAAGTGGTTTTTTAGTTGGTGTAAAAGCAATGGCAAACCTGGTGGTGGATTATATGGAGATGAGCGAAAAGAAATAAATGTGCAGGAAACACAAATCAATAAAAACTTGTAATAATTTTCGTTGTTATTAACTCAATAATTTTGTGATTCTCTTTTATAAAAAAAGGCACAATGAATTATAGTTTTAATTCATGGTACTTTTTTATTAATCTTGAATTAACTTCTTAAACTCTTTTACTGGTTCACCTTCAACTGCCCGCCAGTAGCTACTGTAACAGTAGCTGTCGGGTTTATTGTAATGCTTTTACAATTCGCTATCACAGCATTTGCCACTACAGGATTAAAGGGCCTGTTAGCAGGTATCACCACATCATTAGTGGCAGCAGGTACAATGCCGGATGACCAGTTGGCTCCGTTGTTCCAGGCGGTACTTACATTGCCCACCCACTGGTAAGTATTGCTCACCAATGTGCCGCCGGTAAAATCTATTTCATTGTCTAAACTCCAGGCACCATTTTCATCAAGGCTTCTCACACCTAATTTGTGAGCACCATTAGGCACCACAGAAATATCAGCATCAAAAATAAGGCTGCTGATATTAGTGGCCGCAGTGATTGTAATAGGAGTACCACTGCCATAGCCCGGATCTGTATCAATAAAATATTCTACCCTTACCACTTTTGGTTGCGGTATGGCTCCGGAATTATTATAAGGTTTTAAAAAAATCCATTTGTTGTCGAGGCTCCATGCACCGTTGGCATCCCTACTTCTTACACCCACAATATGTATACCCTGGTTAAGTGGCACCAGGTCGATATTAATTGCAAGGCTGGATAAATCCTGTCCTGCTGCAATGCTGACAGGGGTTGCATTCC
>JANLQY010000120.1:0-9422 GCA_031368105.1 Chitinophagaceae bacterium | reverse complement strand
TATAGCAATGCTTAACTTAATGGGTAAAAAATTTAATTAACTCAAACAGCTTCTTAATGTCCTCAATTGTTTCATTCAGCATTTCATCAAAATCAAATGTGGTAATATTATAATTAAGCTTACCATTTTGAATTTTGCTTGCATCTAATAATTCACTAACTAAATCATGCAGCTTTTCTAAAGAGTTGTTAGCCCTATTAGCAAATAAATATGCAGATGGATCATCTTGGCTTATAGAAGACAACAATAATTCTAAATACCCTTTGGCAGTTGTAAGTGGAGTTTTCATTTCATGGCTGGCAATACTTATAAATTCATCTTTTTGTTTCAATAATTTTTCAGAAAATTTTTGAGATGCCTCCAGTTCAATATTAGCTTTTAAAAGGGATTGATTACTTATTGCAAGCTCTTTTGTACGCTTTTCAAGAGTGATGTCTCTCAGAAAGGCAATAAACAATTTATTTCCCTGCTGTGTTGCCTGCGAAATAGTGAGTGATATGGGAAACTCTTTGCCTTCCTTATTAAGTGCTGTAAGTTCTAAGGTTTTATTTAAAATCCGTGCTTCACCTGTTTTCAAAAATCGATTCATTCCTTCCCGGTGTGCCTTGCGGTATTGTGTTGGAACGATGATATCGGTTAAATGCAAACCTAAAACTTCTTCCGATTTCCATCCGAATATTTCTTCTGTTTTAGGATTCCATAAGGTGATAATACTTTTTTCGTTAATTACGATAACAGCATCGGGAGCATTGCTGATTATCTGGTTCAAATAATTTTCCTTTTCTACTAATGCTTCAGACGCTAAAATATCCTTGCTAATATCCTGAACGGTGCCAATTAGCAAACGATTCACACCCTCACCTGAAAATTTTCCGCTTGAACGAAAGTATTTGATAGTTCCATTTTTACTAATGATACGGTAAGGTGTTTCTACTAACATGCCTGTTTGCATTGTTTCCTCCCCGTTTTTTATTACCTGCTGTAAATCATCAGGATGTATAAAAGATAAAAATTTTTCAAACGAGGGGACAAACTCCTGTGGTTCACAATCCAACAAACGGAATAGGTTATCAGAATATGCTAATGAACCGGTCGTAATGTTCCACCTATAGCTCCCGAATTTGGCAATGCTTTCCGCAAGTTCGAAGGTTTGATTTTGCAATTGCAATTGTTCAGTCCGCTCCGTTACTTTTGTTTCTAATTGGTCTGCAAATTTTTTCTGCTCTTCTATTTCTGTGCTGCTTCCTATCCACCCGATAATATTACCATGCATGTCCTTTTGTGTTTTGGCATGGCTTACATGCCATCTGTAAGTTCCATCATGATGACGAAGGCGTTTTTCCATTTTAAAATCTTCACCAGTTTTAAGGCAATGATGCCATAGATGGAAATCTTTTTCAAGGTCATCAGGAAAAATAATTTTGAGCACGCCATCGTCTTTTAATTGGTCTAAAGACAATCCTGTGTAATCGAGATAATATTTATTAAAGAAATTTTTCTTTCCATCGGGTGTGGCTGTCCATACCATGATAGGAAGAGTTTCGGAAAGCGTTCTGAATTTGGCTTCACTTGCTTCAATTTGTTTCTTGGCTAATTCCAACAGCCTGTTACTTTCATTTATTTAAATTCGCTCGTTTATTTCCTTTTGCAAGCGAAAAAAGAAGAGTGTTAAAAAAAATATTGAAAGTAAAGAGAGTATTAATAAAAAGATAGGTGTAACAGAAGCTGAACGTTTTTTAATCTCCATGCCTTGTGACATTAATTTATCTTCCGCCTGTAACATTATGGCAGTTTGTTTTCTTACTTCATCCATTTTGTTTTTTCCATTAATTAAAGCAACATCTGATATTGAATTTTTAGGAGGGCTTTGTAAAAGTTTCAGATTGTTTTTTAAAATAAATAACCTTGCTGCAATAAGCGTTTTAATTTTTTTAACATCTGTTAGCTGATTACCATCATTCTGTATGAGTGTGTCAAGAGAAATTAATAACAGATTGATATGTTGTTCTGCTCCTTTATAACTGTCAAGAAAAATTGTATCGCCGGTAAGCAGGTAACCCCGCTGTCCTGTTTCCGCATCTTTCAAAGTAGAAACTATTTCAGTAAGATTGTTCTTAACAATACTGGTATGAAGAACCGAATTAGTAGATGCCTCAAACTGTTTTATCTTGTTGTAAAAAAGAAATGCGGCGACAATCAAAACTGAAATAAAGAGTGTAAATAAAAAAACAGAGGTATTTTTTGGGAGTTGCTTCATTACTAACTGGTAAGTTTTGTGAAAGCTAAACTAATTTATCTGTGTTAAATTATCAACAGTTTTCTTTAATTATTTTTTGTAATGATTTATACAGTCGTAGGCGTTGAAAGTATAAAGAACAGAGGAAAAGCATTGCCGAAGTGCAATAAACAAAACCCATTTGCCCCAGCTAACTGACGTTGAATTTATAAATAAAAAGTTGATGATATCCACATATATAAATTAATAACTTTAAGCTGGATGTAAGGGTGACCTGCAATTAAAATATATAAAAAAATTCCTGGCACTTAGAATTAATAAACAGCTTCTTTTAATACACTTACAAATAAAGCAATATCAACTGTGAAAATTTGGGCACACTCGTTCACGACATCACTGCAGGGAAATGAATCAAAAAAAGTAGAGTTTAATTTATCTCAGCAGCACTGTACTTCCCTTCATCTCAATTCTTTTCCCGGTATCAATATGGGTGTATTGCAGTAACCAAACATAAGTGCCGGGGTCTTGCGGGTTTCCTTTGAAAGTGCCGTCCCACTTGTTTGTCCAGTCCCGGGTTTCAAATATTTTTTGGCCGCCACGGTTGTAAATGACAAAATAAAGATCACGGGCTTTGTAGGCATTGGTGGGATAGAGAAAATCATTGAGGCCATCACCGTTGGGTGTAAACGCTTTTGGAACAGCAATATAACAATTGCCCACCACCCGGATAGTATTGACAGCCGTATCACTGCAGCCAATATCATTGGTTACAATCAATCTCACCGGCAGATCTTTGATAATATTATTATTGTCTGCAGGGTAAAATTGATTTGCCGGAGATTGGCTGGTACTCGTATTGCCATTACCAAAATCCCACTGCCAGGTCTGGATGCGGTTGATACTTTTATCTTTAAACACAGCAGGATCATCGGGACAAACCACCGCCGTGGATTCAAAATCAGCATTGACAACATTGTCCAGCACAATCGTATTTACCGATGCACTATCCCTGCACACGCCATTGCTTACAATTAAAGAAGCCTTTTTATTTCCAAACACCGGATAAATGATGGCAGTATCTTTTGCACTGCTGCTGATATTATTATCAAAAGTCCATCTCCAAAAATTTACACCATTGCGTCCATCGTGTGAGTAATGAATGGTATCTGCTTTGCAGCCAAAACCAATGCGGTAATTAAATGCAGCGCTCACTGTATCCACCGCAGTGAAATTAATGAAAGAACCAACAGGCGTTTCTTTACCACACTCATTAAAAATTGTATTGCCATCCGTTCCTGTTTTTAAAGTGATGCGGTAATTGCCAGCCCTTTGAATAGGGGAAGATAATTTTACCTGTATCACATTACTTACTCCGTCTGCATTACAATTTACTCCTGCTGCACTGGCCACCGTAACAGGCGATGGACCGCCGGTAATTACAAATTCAGTTCCATCCGCACTCACCGAACTGCAGAGCATCGGCCTTTTAAAAACCAATTCCAATACATCGGGCGCACAGCCAAATTTTGTAAGGCTATCCATTGGCGTTGGTATCAAAGGGAAAACAGTAACAGAAAGATTTTGCCCCAAAGAAATAGTACGGTTACAATTGTCTAATAAGTTTACACCAGATCTGTCATTCTTAACTGTGATGGTATAATTGCCCGGCGGCACCGGGTTTGCAAGGGTGAGTATTACCGAGTCCATATCAAAGCCGTTATTGCAATTCACGCCTTCTGCTGCAATGATGGGGGCAAATGCAGGTGTTACAGAAAAGTCGCTGCCATCTGCATTGAGGCTGCTGCATTTCATTTTCTTTGTCAGCTTCACTGTCATTTTTATTCCATCGCAAATAGCCCTGGCGCTGGCTAAGCCTGGCTCTGCAGGATCTGTAATATTAGCCGTGCCGCCACCAAACGACAACCCATATCCGCTTTGGGAAGAAACTGTAAAATGGCTGATCAGTAAAATGTAAGTGTGCCCTGTAATCAATGTGGACATAGAACTAAATCTTGGCCGGGAACCGCTGCCGTTACTGGCACAAACTACCAGTGAACTGCCTGCATTGGAAGCGCCGGTTAAACCAGTTTCGCCACTCCAGTTGCAGCTTACAAATATGCTGGGGTCGTTGAGATATACATCGTCCGGATTGCGGCCGGTGATATCAAATATTTGCCAGTCGTAATCATCATTCAAATCGTTTGGAGTAATTACAAAGCCCAAAGTTCCTCCTGCAAAACAGGTAAAGCGGTACCAGAAAGGATTGATATCGGCCAACACAACGTCTGTGCAACTGGGTGCAAAAATTTGCCTGCCGCCACAGCCCGGCACTGTACTTTGGCTAAAAGTATCGATGCCACAAACAGGAAATGCAGAGCCGGGAGTTTGCCCCAATGTGGTACAGGCGGTTTGTGCAAAACTGCTGATACCAATAAGGCCCACTAAAAAGAAGATGGTAAATTTTTGTCTAAACATAATCTGCTGCAAATCTAACCAATGATACCTTAAAACAGGTTTCAGTTGCATAGGCGGTAATATTTTTTAACAGCTTGTTTACAGCGTGCAGGCAAATGAAATGATTATAACCCACAAGCCTGTTATATTTGCACCTGAAATTTTTATGCAGACATCCATAGGCAACGATATTGAAAAGGCGATACAGTATTTGATAAATGGCGGCCTTGTGGCGATACCTACCGAAACGGTGTATGGCCTTGCTGCCAATGCATTGAATGAAGATGCGGTAATAAAAATATTTGAAGCCAAAAACAGGCCTTCTTTTAATCCGCTGATTGTTCATGTAGGCAGTTGGGCGGCGGTGGAAAAATATGTAGAGCACATTCCTGCAAAAGCAAAAATACTGGCAGAAAAATTTACTCCCGGGCCACTTACTTTTTTATTACAAAAAAAATCCATCATCCCCGATATTGTTACTGCCGGCAGCGAAAAAGTTGCCATCCGCATTCCCAATCATCCACTCACACTGGCTTTGCTGCAGTCGCTTGATTTTCCTTTGGCAGCACCGAGTGCCAATCCGTTTGGATACATTAGCCCCACCACGGCACAGCATGTGCTGGAAAATTTATCAGGAAAAATTCCTTACATATTAGATGGGGGAGCAGCGGCGGTTGGATTAGAATCTACCATTATTGGTTTTGATGAAAACGAACAGGTGCTGTTGTACCGCTCCGGTGGAATCAGTACAGAAGAAATAGAATTGGTACTGAATGAAAAAGTTTTAGCAGCACCAACATTGCCACAAAAAAATCCGGAAACATCCGGTCAGTTAAAATCGCATTATGCTCCGCATACGCCATTGTACATTGGCGATATTGATGAATTGAAAAAACAATTTGAAGGCAGGCAAATTGCCAGCATCAGTTTCACCAAACAATTTGATGGAATTGATCCTGATAAACAATTTGTGTTGTCAAAAGAAGGCAGCCTGGCGGAAGCAGCAAAAAAATTATTTGCAGCACTGAGAGCAATTGATACTTTAAATGCAGAAGTGATATTAACGGAAAAATTTCCCAATGAAGGAATAGGGAGAGCCATCAATGACAGATTGAACAGGGCAAAAGCTGATAACAAATCTTATTAACAATTACACTAATTTTTACGAATTACACGAATTAATATTGGCTTTGCAGCATATTCATTAATGATAAAAAATTAGTGTAATTAGTTTTAATTAGTGTAATAAAATAATTCTTACATCTACTTCACCTTTCCTTTTATTTCCTGCAACTTCAACAAAGCTTCCACCGGAGTCAACCTGTTAATATCAACTGCATCAAGCAGTTTTCTTATTTCTTCAAACGTAGCAGAGTGAGCATCAAAAATACTGAGCTGTAATTTAGGAGCAGCAATTTTTTTCATCGTTTCATCCAAAGGTTCGGCCTTGCCATTGGTACCGCTGTTCCTGCTTTCTTCCAGTTGCAATAAGATTTCATTGGCCCTGTCAATCAGGCTGGGCGGCATTCCTGCCATACGGGCCACATGAATACCAAAGCTGTGTACACTGCCGCCTGGAGCCAGCTTGCGAAGAAAAATAATTTTATTGCCCACCTCTTTATTGGTAACATGAAAGTTTTTTACCCTTGGTAATTTATTCTCCAGTTCATTCAGCTCGTGGTAATGCGTAGCAAATAAAGTTTTGGGCTGTGCATTGCTGTGATGAAGGTGTTCCACAATGCTCCAGGCAATGCTGATGCCATCATAAGTAGAAGTACCCCTTCCAATTTCATCCAGTAAGATTAAACTGCGGCTGGTAATATTGTTGATGATACTGGCGGTTTCATTCATCTCCACCATGAAAGTACTTTCGCCCACACTCAGGTTATCACTGGCACCAACCCTGGTAAATATTTTATCTGTCAAAGGAATCTTTGCATCGCTTGCCGGAACAAAACTTCCGATATGTGCCATCAAAGTAATGAGTGCTGTCTGCCGCAGAATGGCGCTTTTACCACTCATGTTGGGCCCGGTTAAAATGATGATCTGTTGTGAGTTGGGGTCTAAGAAAATATCATTGGCAATATAAGTTTCACCAACAGGCAGGTTCCGTTCTATCACCGGGTGGCGGCTGTCTTTAATGTCCAGCACATCACTGTCTTTCACCAACGGCTTTTTATATTTTAGCTGCAAAGCATTGCTGGCAAAACAACCCAGGCAATCCATCACCGCCAGCACATGGCCATTCAGCTGCATCGGCGCAATATAGTCCTGCAATTCATTTAATAATTTTTCAAATAATTGTAATTCTATCTGATAAATTTTATCCTCTGCCCCCAATATTTTTTCTTCGTATTCTTTTAATTCCGGAGTAATGTAGCGTTCAGCACTGGTGAGTGTTTGTTTGCGTATCCAGGTATCCGGTACTTTGCTTTTGTGAATGTTGGTTACTTCCAGATAATAACCAAACACATTGTTATAACTGATCTTCAAAGAAGAGATGCCGGTTGCCAATGCTTCTTTCTGCTGCAATTCTATCAGGTAATCTTTACCACCGGTTGCAATTCTTCTTAACCCATCCAGTTCTGCATCAATTCCTGCTGCAATCATACCACCTTTGTTGGCAAGTGCCGGAGGATTTTCGATGATCTCTTTAAAAATTTTATCTGTAATGTATTTGCATGGATTCAAAGAATCTGCTAAACGTTTTAAATGATCATTGCTCAGTGAACCGCAAATTTGTTTGATGGCTTCCACCTGCTGCAGACCCTTTGCAATTTGTAAAACTTCCCTCGGGTTTACTTTTTTCAAAGGCACTTTACTCACCAGCCTTTCAATATCACCAGCCTGTTTAATGTGTTGACTAATTTTATTCCTGACATCTGTTTCTTTTATCAAAAACTCCACTGTATCCAGCCGCTCATTAATTTTTACCAGATCGTTCAAAGGCATCAGCATCCAGCGTTTCAGCAGCCTGGCACCCATTGGTGAAACGGTATTATCTAATACTTTCAGCAATGTATTGCTTCCATCAGCACCACCCAGCAATTCAAGATTGCGGATGGTAAACCTGTCCATCCACAAATGATCTTCCCGGTCAATTCTTTGAATGGTACTGATATGCCCGAGGTTGGGATGTTCGGTATCTTTTAGGTAATGCAATATTGCTCCGGCGGCAACAATAGCAGCATCTAAGCTTTCAATTCCAAAACCTTTTAAACTGTGTGTGCCAAAATGTTTTAATAAACTTTCGGTGGCATAAGCCTCTGCAAAAATCCATTCATCCAAAGTGTAAGTAAAAAATTTACTACCGAAATATTCTTTGAAATGTTTTGTCTGTTGGCGTTGAAAAATTACTTCCGCCGGCTGCAGGCTCTGCAATAATTTATCAGCATATTCTTTATCACCTTCTGCTACAAAAAATTCACCGGTGCTGATATCCAAAAAAGCAATGCCGATTTTTTGGTCATTAAAATGCAGTGCTGCTAAAAAATTATTGCTGTTATGCTCAAGTAATTTATCGCTGGTAGCCACACCCGGCGTTACCAATTCTGTTACGCCACGTTTTACAATTCCTTTCGCCTGTTTCGGATCTTCCAGTTGGTCGCAGATAGCCACCCGGTAACCGGCTTTTACCAATTTATGCAAATAAGTATCCAGCGCATGATGAGGAAAGCCAGCCAGCTTAGAAGAGTTTTCATCACCATTGTTTCTTTTCGTCAAAGTAATGCCCAGCACCGCAGAAGCATTCACGGCATCCTGTCCAAAGGTTTCATAAAAATCACCCACACGAAAAAGCAAAATAGCATCAGGATACCTCGCCTTGATGGCATTGTGCTGTTGCATTAAAGGTGTTTCGGTGGTTGCTTTTGCCATTTATTAATGTGCAAATTTGAATTATTAATTTTTTATGTAACGGACTGAGAAACTACATTCAGCATCGTTGTGTCACTCCCTTGTACCACATACCATTTTGCATCATTTTTTGTCTCAACGTGGATCTTAAAGGATTTGTAAGATTAATAAGATTAGCCTCTAATTCTTCACAATCCTATTAATCCACTCAATCCACCCAAATCCCTGTTCAGACAAGTGCCGCAAAAATAAGGGCTTTCATTTCTTTAGAAACAGTTTTCTCAATCCTGTGAATTACTTTTGCGGCAAATCAAATATTCCTTCTTAGGGAACAGGGGCGTATGAGAAAATTAAGCATGGATGAACTAAACCGCAAATCGGTAGAAGAGTTTAAGCAATCGGAAAAGCTGCCGGTGATTGTGGTATTGGAAAATATCCGCAGCGCTTACAATGTGGGCAGTGTGTTCCGCACGGCCGATGCATTTTTGCTGAAAGCAATTTACCTCTGCGGCTACACCTGCATACCGCCGCACAAAGAAATAAAGAAAACTGCATTGGGCGCAGAAGATACGGTGGCATGGAAACATTTCGCCAATGCAACTGAAGCCATTGCAACTTTGAAAGCAGCTGGCTATAAAGTATACGCAGTAGAGCAGGCAGCAGGAAGCATTTTGTTAAACGAATTTATTTACGCAGCCGGAGATAAAGTTGCTTTGATATTTGGTAATGAAGTAAGTGGTGTAGAACAAAGTACCATATTGCAATGCGAAGGCTGTGTTGAAATACCGCAATTGGGGATGAAGCATTCATTGAACATAGCAACTGCTGCAGGCGTTGTATTGTGGGAGATGGTAAGGGCAGTATTGGCCACATCAAC